>CAYTFC010000044.1:0-24944 GCA_964436955.1 uncultured bacterium
CTGCTGTTAGCCAATTATTTAATTATCACAAGAAAAAGATGTGGGTACAAGTATGGGAAAATTTCTCGGGTTGCAGGGCTTGTATGTCCATTAGATATCTGTGTATTGACTGAGTCTGTCATTCCGCGTGGAGATATCATGCTACGAGCATGCCCAATAGGGGAATTTCGATTGATTGATGGTGAGGAAGCAGATGATAAGATTATCGCCGTTTTGGTTGGAGATTTTATCTATGAAAAATTTAAAGACATTAGCGAGCTCTCTGCAAATAGTGTCGAAAGGCTAAGACAGAGATCACGCATACGTCTGGTGCGAATGAGGCACGCGAGGTTATTAAGCTCTCGCAGCAAGACTATTAGAATCAATTTTCCGCGAACTAAAATTTCACCATCTATAGCTTTAATTACTATCTCAAATAGTCTTTGATGATATACATCGTGGACATCTATAGAAACGGAGTGGATGGTGAATATTTCAGGAAAATTAAGAGAAAATCAATGGTCGCCTTATGCGGTAGGAGCGCTCATAGGTCTGTTGGCCTGGATCGTATTTGGTTTTATGGGTGAATCCCTGGGAGTTTCCACAACGTTTGTTCATGCTGTCATCCTACTAGAGAACTGGATTCTACCCGACCGTTCGATGCAACTCACATACTTCAAAGAGACGATTGCCAATAGCGCTCTGATTGATTGGCAGTTTGCTTTTGTAGTCGGGATCCTTTTTGGTTCATTTCTTGCGGCATTTTTAGCTAGGTCATTCAACACTCAAAGTGTAACCAAGATTTGGAATAAACGATTTGGTAGTTCACGCATAAAACGCTTCTCTTACGCATTTTTAGGTGGCATTATCTTAATGTTTGGCGCTCGACTTGCTGGGGGATGCACTTCTGGTCATGGAATTTCTGGATCTTTATTGTTAGCGGTTTCCAGTTGGCTGTTCATCATTTCCGCATTTCTAGTCGGCACTCCATTTTCAATGCTATTTTATCGTTCCAACAAAGAGAATAGGGGACCGTAATGGAATATGCTTCTGTTTCCACTCTCATCATAGGCTTTTTTGCGGGTCTTGCATTTGGCTTTTTATTAAGAAAAGGGTTGGTCACGCGGTTCGATACTATCGTCGGCCAATTTCTCCTGAAGGACTTTACAGTGATTAAAATTATGCTGACTGCCATTCTGGTCGGCAGCATTGGTGTGTATGCCATGCACGACTTTGGGCTCATCGAGCAGCTACCCATCAAAAATGCGTTTATCATCGCTAACATTGTTGGTGGGGTTATATTTGGTATCGGAATGGCCATTTTAGGTCTATGCCCCGGAACGTGCGTCGGGGCCGTAGGTGAAGGTTCAATCGATGCTTTATTTGGATTAGTCGGGATGCTGCTAGGGGCCGCTTTGTTTGCCGAGGCCTACGACTGGCTCTACAAATTTTTCTTTAAGCCGATAGATCTAGGCAAAATGACTTTATCCACCTTTACAGGATGGTCTCCCTGGATCTTCATTATTGGATTGATTGTTGTTTCAGGGGTACTCTTTTTCTTCATCGAACGGTACGAAAAGGGTTTAAACAAATAGTGTCACACGGCTGTCTAGAGCTTCCCCCAAAAAGGCGCCCACACCTCCAGACTCCCATCCAGAAATCAACTCTTCATCGTGAATATTCATGAGTTCTTTGGTCATTTCACAGGCGATTAGTACTATTCCCAATTCTTGAGCGAGTTTTATTAGGTCCTCTAGAGATGTCACATTCTTCTGCCCCATTCTCCATTTCATGAGCTTAGCCCCAGCTCCAAAATAGTTCATTCGGGATAATGGGAGATGTGCAGCCCCCGATGGCGCCATTATGGTCATCATGCGGGCAAATAGGTCTTTACCAGCATATGTTTTCGTCTTTCTAAGAACATTCAGCCCCCAAAAAGTGAAGAACATGGTGACTTTCTGCCCCATTGCCAGCGCCCCTGTAGCAATAATAAACGCTGCCATAAGGCGATCTAGATCCTCCGAAAAAATAACCAAAGTCACCTGGTCCTTGGTCTGCTTCCCTTCCAGCTCTTTAAGGCGCTTTTCCAATTCAATTAACCTGATCTCTACATCCATGCTTAGCTTACTCGCTTTATGTAATGTATGAAGAAGTCCTTACCATCTCTAGTCTCGGTTTCTTGCTTCAAGATTTCCACGTTTTTGGCCGCCTTTGACCACCCCTGAAAATCCTTTAGCGATCCCCGATCTGTGCAAATAACCTTTAGCACTTGATTGGGCTTCAGTCCTGTAATTTCCTGTCTGGCTTTGACTAGAGGTATGGGGCATGCAAGCCCACTAGCATCCAATATTTTATCTTCCATGCGAAGCCTTATTTTTTCGTCGTTGTTTCTTTTAGCTGGCTGACTGCACAAATGTTTTTTCCTAGTTCCAGCTCTGAGGCATGCTCCTCATCGGCTTGAAGAAGGCCTATATTCACTCGCTTGATGTCTATGTATTCCTTAGGAAAATGCGGCAAATTGCCTAAAATATAATCAGTGAATTCCGTCAGAGATTTCTGTGCCATCACCAACCCCTGATTGTGCTTCTTTAAATCGCCCAGAGTTGCACTGAAACTTTGGTCGGGACTAGCTTCTTGAGGACTGCCGAAGTGAGCAGGTAGCACCAAAACATCTTCTGGTAGGTCGAGCAATCTTCTAAGCGACTCATAATGCAGTTTTGTCCATGTAGTTGCATGACCTCCCAAATCAGGCCTAGCAATAGACTGAATAAAGATACTGTCCCCTGAAAATAGGTACTTATTACCTAAAAGGAAGGCCTGATTACCCAGGGTATGTCCAGGAATATGTAACGTCAGTAACTCAAACTTTCCAAGTTGATACACCTTATTTGCCCAGGATGGTTCGTAAGAAAACTGTGCGGGAAGAAGGTCCATTGGATGAATGCCATCATAGGGATGTAAGTAATAAGGAATTCCAAATCTTTCGGCCAATTCCTTGCCCCCACTGATGTGATCTGCGTGAGCATGCGTGTCTAAAACATATTGTGGCTTGGCGTTGTATTCCTCAAACAAATCTATATATGGCTGAATGTTCCTTAGGGGATCAATGATAGTGGCCATTCCATTCGTAATAATCGCATAGCTTAGACAACCCCGCGACACGCGTATGATCTGAAAAATAGAAAGCTCCGGTGAGACTAATATGGGCTTTCTGTCATAAAAATTGCCCCAACCCTTCATCCCTCCCGTCAAACTATAAGCTTGATAATCAAGCTCTTCTAAAATATCGGCAACAACAGCTGAAGACCCTCCCTTAGCACAGACGACAATGATTTTTTCGTTTTTAGGCAACTGCTCTGCCAACTGATTTTTGACACAGTGGGCAATTGATGCTTTAAAATCCTCTTTTCCACCCCTTTCAATAAGTTCAAAATAGGGTATATTTAGTATTGAAGACTTTGCCTCCCGTTCTATATGCCATCGATCAAACTCATCCGTATTTCTGACATCAAGCAGTAGATTTTTTTCTTTACTTAGAAGTTGATTTAGTTCTTTGGGTGAAATTTCTTGTACCATTTTTCTCCTCGACAGATTTCACCAAGACATAAATACTTTTTTAAAAAAATGCAAATACCATCATGCCGAGCTGTACTTAGCCACGATGACAACATGGTAAGGAAACGGTGATTGACGTGGCTAAAAAGCTTAACCTAATAATTGACAATTTATAAAAGTTGAGGTTATACACGATCCCTTTTGGCGAGCGAATTCGATACAAATAAGGGGAAAATGATGAAACTAGGGGCTTTTTCTGTCAGCTTAGCGGTAAAAAATCTTGAGGCTTCCAAGCAGTTTTACGAGAAACTCGGTTTTACAGTTTTCATGGGAGATCCATCGCAAAACTGGCTGATTATGAAAAATGATGACCACACGATAGGCTTGTTTCAAGGTATGTTTGAAAACAACATTCTCACTTTCAATCCCGGGTGGAATAGTAACGCGCAACAACTTTCAGAATTCACCGACATTCGCCAATTGCAGCGTCAGCTCAAAGACCAGGGTGTGGAAATGATCGCAGAAGCTGATGAAAGCACGACTGGCCCTGGTAGCTTTATGATGACTGATCCAGATGGCAACACCATCCTAGTAGATCAACACGTCGGCTGATCTCTAAGATATTGATGAGTGGTGTTTGTGTGCTCCATATCGCGGTAGCGATATGGAATCTGTTCGCAAGACAAACGCATAACAGCATTGACTTAATTCTTGTTTATGATATAATGCCGACAATAGTGTTTTACCATCGCATTATAGATAGGTTGCGATATGACTCTTATTAATGCTCATGCCCTTTTAATTCATTCTTCTCGCCTTTCTTTCCGCCGCCGGCGGTAGTTCTCAATTATCCCCATTTTTTTAATTACATTTTTTGAACGTTAGCTAAACCAATAAGCTTTTTCTGCTTTTGGTTTGTTAACAAATGATTTTTACGTTTTTAACAACATAGGATTTTTATGTCTGCATTTTTTAAACAAATTATTATAGCAATATTTACTATTGCTGTTCTTGGAATAGTTACTATGAGAGCTTTTCATACTACTGAAAAGTCTTCCCAGGAAACACTAGTCATCGGCCTTCAATGCGGATATCCCCCCTTTGAATTCATGGATACCGCAGGAAAGATCGTCGGCTTCGATGTCGAGGTCGGTGCAATCATAGCTGAAAAGCTACAGAAAAAACTCGTCATTAAAGACATGGAATTTGAAGGCGAAATTCTCTCCCTTAAACAAGGGAAGATCGATCTGATCATCAGCGGAATGAACATCACGCCCAGTAGGCTCAAAGAGATTTCTATGGTGCCTTACCACGGAGAAGATGCCACGTCCTTAAGCCTCATCTTTTGGAAGGAGATCCCTCCAGGGATCAATAAAATCGAGGATATAGCCCTGCTTTCCAATCCTAGCGTGAGCATTGAGTCCGGTGCTATTCCTGAAGCATACATCAGCCGTTACACAAATATTAACGCCAAATCATTCCAAGGTGCTTTAAGCCCCTTGATGGACGTTAAATATGGCAAATCGGTGGCAAATCTGGTTGAGCCCGATGTGGCAACATACCTGCAAAAGCAGCATCCCGAAATCAAACTTTTGAGCGTTCCTATACCCAAAGAGGAAGCCATCCTGGGCTTCGGAATAGGAATAAGAAAAGATAATGTCGAACTTTTTCAACAAATCCAAGCGATCGTTCAAGAACTCAAGGCCTCAGGCCTGCTTAAGCAGCTTGAAGACAAATGGTTCAAGGGGGTGGAGTGATGTTGGAAGAATATTCATTATTGATTAATTCGCTTCCTCTCTTGCTGCAAGGAGCCTTGGCAACAATCGAAATTGCCCTTGTCTCCATAGCGATCGGGCTTTGCGGAGGAGTCCTGCTAGGCGTATTGAACTGTAACAGAATGCGAGTTCCATTGTTGGCATACGCCCTCAATAGCTTCGTATGGGTCATAAGAGGCACTCCGCTTTTTGTGCAGGTTTTGATCGTCTACTATGCACTGCCCGAGGTCACAGGAGTGTCCTTATCACCATTTACCGCTGGCGTGATTGCACTTGGTGTTAACTCCACCGCCTACATTTCGGAAATAGTCCGTGGGGGAATCAATGCTATTCCGGAAGGACAGTGGGAAGCGGCTTATGTCATCGGACTAACCCCATGGCAAACTTTGAAGGGCATCATCTTGCCTCAAATGCTGCGCATCAATCTTCCGAGTTTAACCAATGAACTCACTGCGTTGATAAAGGAAACGAGCATTCTCATGGTCATTGGAGTAGCTGAACTCACAAAGGTTAGCAGAGACATCGTGGCACGTGAGCTCGACCCCATGACAATCTATTTGGCAGCGGCTGTGCTTTATCTTGTGATGACAAGCGGCGCCACATTGGTTGCACAATATACACAAAAGAGGTGGCATCTATGATTTACGGAAAAAACATTTCATGGACATACAAAACCAAAAAGAGCTCTTCCCTTGTCCTAAAAAACGTCTCCTTTGAAATAAGGAAGGGGCGAATCACAACCTTTATGGGACAAAGTGGAGCAGGTAAAACCACCTTGCTTAAATGTATGGCCAACTTGAATTCCGCATATGATGGAATCATCAAATGTAACGATGTTGACATCACAAAATTCAGTGCTCTCCAAAGAGCCACCACGATTGGATTTGTGTTACAGCAGTTTCATTTGTTTCCACATATGTCGGTTCTTAAGAACTGCACCTATGCGCTTGTGAATACGCTAAAAATTCAGGAAACAGAAGCGGTAAATATGGCTTTAGAGGTTCTGCAGGCATTGAATATACAACGCTTTGTACAGGCGTTTCCCTCCCAACTTTCCGGAGGACAACAACAACGTGTGGCAATCGCGAGGGCATTGGTGTTGCGACCCAAGGTATTACTCTTGGATGAGCCTACATCGGCTTTAGATCCCGAAAGCAAAAAAGACTTAAAGTCCCTACTGCTCGAACTCAATGCTAAGGGAATCACCATCGCGCTTTCAAGCCATGACATGCCATTTATCCGCAAGATCATGGACTACGTCTACTTCATGGAACAAGGCGAACTAGTAGAACAATGGGATCAGAAAACTGAGCCTGTTGAGTCCAAAGCAAAAATTAAACATTTTTTAACACATATTTAGAGAGTCTATATGAACAAAGTCATCTTAGCCTATAGCGGAGGCCTGGACACATCGGTCATTTTAAAGTGGCTGATAGAAAAAGAATTCGACGTCGTGTGCTTTCTAGCGGACGTCGGCCAGAAAGAGGATATGGAATTCCTTAAGCAAAAAGCCCTAAAAGTGGGCGCGAGCAAAGTATATATTGAAGACCTTAAGCAGGAATTCGTTGAAGAATACGTGTTTCAGGCCCTCAAAGCCAATGCAACCTATGAAGGAAGGTACCTATTAGGTACGTCGCTCGCCCGACCGTTAATCGCCAAAAAGCAGATTGAAATTGCACTTCAAGAAAACACGACCTTTGTCGCGCATGGTGCCACAGGCAAGGGAAATGACCAAGTGCGTTTTGAAATGACCTACCTCACGCTCATGCCAGACGTGACGATCATCAGTCCTTGGAAGGATCAAGAGTTTCTTGCTCAATTCAAAGGAAGGACGGACATGATCGCATATGCTCAAAAGCACGGCATCCCAATCACCTCCACGCTACAGAAACCGTATAGCATAGATGAGAACCTCCTGCATACCAGCTATGAGGCGGGAATTCTGGAAGATCCTGCCGAGGCTGCTCCTGAAAAGATGTTTCAACATACGACATCTCCGAAGAACGCGCCTGACGAGGAAGCTCATATTATGATTGAGTTTTCCGGCGGAATTCCCATTTCAGTCACCAACTCCTCTGACGGAACGACCGTAAATGAGTCGGGAGTGGCGCTGTTAACCTATCTCAATGAACTTGGCAGCAAGCATGGCATTGGCAGAATCGATATTGTAGAAAATCGATTTGTAGGAATGAAGTCCAGAGGGGTTTATGAAACGCCAGGCGGCACGATCTTATGGAAAGCCCATCATGATCTTGAAGCTCTCGTGTTAGATAGAGAAGTCTTTCATCTTAAGGAAATGTGGATGCCAAAAATCGCGCAGCTTATCTACAACGGCTTTTGGTTTAGTCCAGAAATGGATTTCTTAATGGCTGCTATAGAAAAAAGCCAAGAGCATGTTGAGGGAAAAGTCTATCTAAAATTGTACAAGGGAAATGTCATGATCACCAAACGTGAATCAGGCAAATCCCTGTATCACCAAGATGTGGCAAGCATGGATCGTGTGGGAAATTACGATCAACTCGATGCAAAGGGCTTCATCAAACTTAACGCTCTCAGATTAAAAACTTATTCAACCTTACAAGGAGCAGAATCATGCAACTTTTAGAAATTTTGGAGAAAATTAAGTCCACGCCGGTCCAAACAGGACAAAAAGTAGCTGTCGCATTTTCTGGAGGCCTAGACTCCTCTCTAGCAATACCATTGCTGAGACATATCTATAAGGCTTCTGAAATCATTCTCATCTCGATTGACGTTGGGCAAGGAGAAGAAGAGATCCAGGAAATGTACGACAAGGCCGCTCATATGGGTATGCAACCCATTTTGATCGACGCTAAAGACGAGTTTACAACCGAATGGCTCACAAAGGCTATTCAAGCGAACTCTGACTATAACGGCTACCCAGTGTCCACTTCGATGACACGTCAGCTAGTAGCAAGAATCATTGCTCTCAAGGCCAAAGAGTTGGGGTGTGATGCCATCCTAGAAGGTTCAACCGGAAAGGGCAATGATCAGTATCGTATGCACAATGTGTTTAAACTATTTGCACCAAACTTAGACGTTCTGGTACCAGTCAGAGACTTTAATTTGACTCGATACGAAGAGCAGTTACTATGCACGCATTGGGGTGTTCCTATAACTGAACAAATTGTAGGTGGGGACGATAAAACATTATGGTGTCGTTCTATTGCTTCGGGTGCCATTGACTTGAATCAGCCTATCTCAGATAACGTCTGGATGTGGAGAGTCCCTCCACAAAAAGCTGCGAATGAAGCAACGGAGATCGAGATAGAGTTCTCTAAAGGCATACCTGTAAGCCTAAATGGCAAAAAACTGCCTCTTGATGCCATTATTGAGCAGCTAAATCAGATAGCCGGCGCCCAAGGTATCGGCTTAATCGATATGTTCGAGGATGGCATTATGAGTCTAAAGAGTAGGGAAGTCTACGAAGCACCTGCTGCACACGTCATTCTCAAGCTACATAGAGATCTTGAGCAGCAGTGCCTGACAAAAGATGAAATTCAATTCAAGAAAATCGTCGATGCTCAGTGGGCTTATCTTGTATACCATGGACAATGGTATTCGCCATTAAAACAGGCTTTAGATGCATTTATTAGCCAAACACAGCAAATGGTTTGCGGAACAATAAAAGCAAAATTATACAAAGGCACTATAGAAATCACTTATCGTGAGTCCAATCACTCTCTTTTTGCTCCAGAAGTCCGTTCGATTAAGAGTATTTCATTTGATCAAAGATGGTGCGCTCATGCAGCGAAAATCCGTGGGTTGCCTTGCGAAATCCTTGCAAACAGACAGCAAAATCTCTCAACAGGAGTCTTATCATGAAGCTGTGGGAAAAAGGTTATAAACTAGACCAACTAGTCGAGACGTTCATGACAGGGGATGATCCATTACTAGATCATGCCCTTATCCTCTACGATTGTATCGGCAGCATCGCGCATGCAAAGATGCTTAGGAAAATTGGTATACTAACTGGTGAAGAATGCCATCAGTTAACCCAAGAACTGAAGAACATTTCTCAATTGGCTGATGATGGCAAATTTACCATCAAATCAGAAGATGAAGACGTTCACACTGCCGTGGAGAATGCCTTGGTAGCCAAACTCGGAGACGTGGGCAAAAAGCTTCACACCGCGCGCTCTAGGAATGATCAAGTTTTACTGGATATGCGTCTCTATATGAAGGATCAAATTCGTCAGATCACCCAAGAGGTGTTATACGCATGCGATATTCTATGTAAATTTGCTGAAGCAAACAAGGATGTCCCCATGCCAGGAAGAACTCATTTTCAACGCGCAATGCCATCATCTATGGGACTTTGGGCCGGAGCATTTGCGGAAACGCTGCTTGATAACCTACAGTTGTTAGAAGGCGCATATCATCTGATCGACCAATGCCCTTTGGGGTCGGCTGCAAGTTATGGTGTATCAATTCCGATCGATCGACAGTATTGTGCCGACCTTCTTGGATTTAAGAAGGTCCAGAATAATGTCCTTTATGCAAACAACAGTCGTGGAAAGTTTGAAGCAGCCGTGCTGCATGCATTAGTTCAGATTATGAATGACTTGAGCAAAGTGGCGACGGATATCATCATTTTTAGCGCCCCTGAATTTGAATATTTGCTGCTACCTGAAAAGTTTTGTGCGGGAAGCAGTCTGATGCCTCAAAAGCGTAATCCCTGTCCGCTAGAGCTTATTCGCGCTAAATCAGGAACCTTGCAAGGGTTGTTGTTTCAAACTCTCGAAATAGTTAGGGCCCTTCCCTCTGGCTATAATAGAGATTTTCAGGAAACTAAGCGACCAATCATGCATGGACTGGAAACCACAGGCATATGCTTAAAGGTGTTTTCAAAGGTGTTTTCTGAGATAACGGTCAATAAAGAATGCTGTATAACTGCATTTAGTCCCGAGTTGTTTGCTACAGATCTGGTACTAAAGTTAGCCTGTGAAGGAATCCCTTTTAGAGATGCCTACAAGCAGGTCGCAAAAGATCCAATGGGAGCAGTAGACACAGATCCCGTTGCTAATATCATGTCAAAAACACATCTAGGAGCAACAGGAAATTTGGGTATTTTGAATGTCTGCATTCAACAGATGCACTACCAAACGTGGGTGAATGCAGAAACAGAAAAGTGGAATCATGTTTTAAGCAAAATTTGATATTTTTTCAAAACAGGATGGTCTTGTTTCTTCAGTCGCGAAATAAAGCTTTTGGTCATGCCGCTTCGGCGAAGCGGCGCTACAACTTGTAACAAAACATGTAGCGACGCATCGCATACCTTAAGTTGGCGATTCCGGCAAAAAGCCCCCGCTCTGCATATTCCACATCCGAGTATAAAGCCCGTCCTTATCCAATAAGACTGTGTGTGTGCCTTCTTCCACTATTCTTCCCTTATCAAAAACCAAAATCCGATCCATCTGAGAGAGCGTCGAAAGACGGTGTGCAATCACAATTGTTGTACGGCTCTTCATGAGCTTCTCAAGACTATCCTGAATGTATCTTTCTGTTACAGAATCCAAAGATGAAGTGGCCTCATCCAAGATGAGAATAGGAGCGTCTACTAATATCGCGCGAGCAATAGCAATTCTCTGCTTTTCACCCCCAGAAACCTTCGTTCCACGCTCACCTACCTTCGCTTCATATCCATTGGGAATATTGCAAATAAAGTCATGGCAGTGGGCAAGCTTTGCGGCGTGGATGATTTCCTCCTCGGTAGCTTCTGGCTTGCCGTAAGAGATGTTTTCACGCAAAGTTCGATGAAATAAAATAGGGTCTTGCGGAATCAGTGCGACTTGATGCCGTAACGACTCCAGTGTGACATCCGCTATTGCCTGACCATCGATTAGAATTTTTCCCTTATGCAAAGGGAAGAAACGTAAAATTAAATTGATAAAAGTAGACTTTCCCGCTCCAGTGAAGCCCACAAGGCCTACTTTTTCTCCGCCTCGAATATGAGCATGCTTGTTTTCGAACAGATTCCTCTCTCCATAACGAAACGACACATCCTCAAAAATGATTTCTCCTGCTTGGATTCTTAACCTTTTGGCTGCAGGCTTGTCGCCCAAATCATTAACATCAAGCATCACAGAATACGCTTGCTTTGCGTTACCAAAGGACCGAAAGAGTTGGGGCAACGAACGACCAATCACCCACATGATCGTCGAGATATTCCACACAGTATTAAATACTTGCACCACTTGGCCTGTGGTTATTTGATCGTGAAGCCAAAAGTAAATCAGAGACCCATTTAGCAATACAAAGTTCCCAATAAAGAAGGCAAATGAAGTAAAGCAATTCATCCTCTCAGCATATTGCCTGGCCTTTACATTTGTCCTTTCCTCAATGTCTTGATAAGGAGCTAAACTCCTTCTCTCATAGTTAAAGCGGTAAAAAAGGTTAACCGCAAAGTTATTGGTAAGACTGTCCACAATTTTTCCAAGCAACGTGCTGCGCACTTCTCCGTGACGATGTTCATAAACATCAACCGAACGAGTAAATTTTAGAATGATGCACAGGTGGACCACAACCCATAAAAGTAAAATCCCCGCAAAGGCTGGGTGGATAAACCAAAGTACTACGGAACCCGCTAGACATGCGATACAGGCAGGCAATATCGGCCAATACAATTCCCGAATAATCAGTTCAACTTGCGTGGTCATATCTGTGACTTTATTAGCCAAACTTCCCGCAAACCGTTCGTTGAAGTAGCTGGGAGAGTGATGTTGAATGTGATCGAACATTTCCATGCGTATATCGGCTTGCAATTTGGGAATCGCTTTTCCCATCATAAAGCCCATCGTACGAGAGGCTATCTCTATAAAAAGCATCAAACAAATTCCCATAACGATAAGGCCTTGCAATGCCTGCCACGCAGCAAATCGATCTGCCTCAAAGTGAGTAAAAATGTCTACCAACGAACTTAATAGATAGGGCCAAACCAGCGAATCCAGGGGCCAAGCCACACTGTCGAGCAAGAAGATTCCCAGAAATAGCCACTTTTGACGACATACAAACTTCCAAAAGAAGCCTAGAAGCTCTTTATAAGAAACCACGTGGGTCCTCCTTCTTATAATTATGTCCCCCATAATATACTTTTTTCGGATTTTCACCACAGAGATCCCAGGGTACCCAGAGGCCTGCGGATTGAAACCGCATTTGTTGCCGCAGGTCCTCGTCAGTGCCTCTGCCCCTCCGCGGTGAACATCCGATAAAAATCAAAACAGAATTTATCCTAGGCAAATTTGAAGAAGATAGATAGACTCATTTTTTTAATTATAGGTCTGAGAAAATCATATGAAATACTACATTGCAACATCACTTTCGCGAATAGCAGCCCACAATGTAGTGAGAGACACCCTAAAAACCTGGGGCCATGAAATTTCATATGATTGGACTGTACATGGAAGTGTGAAATCCATTAGCAAAGAACGTCTAAAGGAAGTGGCTACGCTTGAATTAGGCGGGGTTGCAGAAGCTGATTTTATTGTAGTGCTCCTTCCAGGAGGAAGTGGGACCCATCTTGAACTAGGCTTTGCTCTAGCAAAAGGAAAGACAGTCTTTCTTCATAGCGAAGACGCTTTGGTGTTTGAGTTAGGACCTCAGACAAACGCATTTTATCATCATCCTGAATTAACCCGTCTTTACTGCCCCCTTGCTGAGGTTGGTGCAACAGTACACTCACTACTCGCTCAACCTGCTATAACTTACACAACAGCTCCAAACTAAGGGTCTTGCATGTTTAACTTTAGATTGAAACTTCAAGCATTCATCCTCTTGCATTTTTGCCAAATTGCACTCTGTTTTTGTCAAACTAATGACCCTCTACCCTCATGGAATGAAGGACATACAAAACACGCTATCATTCAGTTTATAGCCGACACTACTACCCCGGGAAGCAAAGATTACATCCCGGGCGAAGATAGAATCGCAGTATTTGACCAAGATGGCACCCTATGGGTTGAACACCCCATCTACACGCAATTTTATTTTTTAATCGATGCCGTGAAAAACCTGCTTTGGAAGCACCCTCTATGGATATTTGAACAACCATTTAAGGCTATACTTGAGGGTGACATAGATGAATTAATCAATTTCGCTCCTCAGCAAATAGCAAAAATCATTGCTGCTTGTCATGCAGAGATGACGACAGATGAATTTATCGAGCACGTACAAATGTGGTTAACAAACGCCGTACACCCCAAGCTCAATAAAAAATTCACTCAACTGATCTATCAACCCATGCTCGAAGTTATGGAGTATTTTCGGAGTCACGGATACAAGACTTATATTGTCTCAGGTGGGGGTCAGGAATTCATTCGCGCCTACTCTGAAAAAGTGTACGGAATTCCCATAGAGCAAGTCATCGGTACTGCAGGGAAGGTAAAATATGACTATCAAGACGGCCACCCCGTTCTAGTGAAGCTACCGCTGGTCCTTTTTATCGATGATAAAGACGGGAAACCAGAGGCGATTAATTTGTTTATAGGGAAGAAACCGGTTGCCGCATTCGGGAATTCCGATGGAGATCAGCAGATGCTTGAGTGGTCTCAATCCTCCAATGGCAAAAGCTTTCAACTTTTAGTACATCATGACGACTCTAAAAGAGAATACAAATATGACACACATACTCATGTAGGCAAGTTCTCTCATGATTTAATGGAGGAAGCCCAAAAAAACAAATGGCACGTTGTCAGCATGAAGAATGACTGGAAGGTAGTATTTCCATCCGAACATAGTAATAAACCATGAAAATTGAGAAAGGGTTACCCAATATAGAAATCATCATTCGACCAATGTGCACCAAGGACATCGCCAATATCGCGACCAATCACTGCCCTCCATGGTCTACCATTCAAGAAACAACAGATCGATGGAACAGATACTACAAAGAGCAGCAAGAGAATATCCGTACGGTCGGAGTCGTAGCACAAGGCGAAGAAATCTTGGGTTACGGCAGCCTATTTCTTAATTCCGAATACCCTTTCTTTTTCAACGTTCCTGAAATCAATGATGTCTGGATTTATGAGGAATACCGCAGCAGAGGCCTAGGCACCCAATTAATCCGCTGGCTAGAAAAAATAGCCCAGGATAGGGGCTATAGCGAGGTTGGCATTGGTGTCGGTCTTTATGCGGACTATGGTGTAGCCCAGAAGCTCTATTTCCACCTCGGATATGCCCCCGATGGTCAGGGAGTAACATACAAATGTCAGTCAGTAACGCCTGGTCAACCTTACCCCTTTGATGACGAATTAATTCTGTGGCTGAAAAAACAATTGTAAATTCATCTAGCCACGGGGTTACACCCAATGTCGTCAAAATAAGGCAAATGATAGGGCTGTGCGTAGATCTGTTGTTGGCAAAGAAACGAATCATTCTACTCAAAAAAAACGGAAGAGACCTAAGGGACAAGTGACCAAAAGGACGAAAGGGACCTAAGGGACCTTCGGAGAAGGGACCAAAAGGACAGATAAAACTGTGCATCTTTTGTCCCTTATGTCCCTTCTCCGAAGGTCCCTTAGGTCCCTTTCGTCCTTTTGGTCACTTGTCCCTTAGGTCCCTTTTTTAGCTTCGTTTGCCTCATCTATCCTTGAGTTGATGACATTTCGCAACATTCGCGGTTAAAGAGCACTGACAGGGTTTAGGTGGTTCCTAAGAATCTTCTTTGGCTGAGTCGCTTAAACCTTTCAGGTTCCATTTTTTGGAACCACTCATCTTTAGACAAATCCTTGTATGCCAATTCCGCAAAAGCCTGAGCATTTTCACCGTCTATCTCAGCTAACTCCTCATAGACCAGGCCACGAACTGAAGGTAGCATTACTTCTGGAATATCTAAGTTTCCCAGCGTTGTCATCGAGTCGTATTCTTTGATTAGAGCCAACAGTATTTCAAATGCCTCGTCAGTACGATTAAGAAACCGTAATGCACGAGCAACAGCCCATTTAGCGACTCTGGTGTTAGGGGTGTAACCCTCTTGCTCGCGAAGACCTAGCGCTTTTCTAAAGGCCTTAAGAGCTTTTTCGTACTGCTTAGTTTCGATGTAGGCTTGACCAACATTATTATAAAGAGGCCCAAGCCAAGCTTGTCCACGTGGTAACTGTGATGTTTCAGCGAGTTCAATGGCTCGTTCATTCCACTCAACTTTCTCCTCAACGGTATGCGCAACAAAGTGCATCATATGAGCAGCGTTGATGGTGTGATAGTCAAATTTATGCTCGGCACTTAGCTCAAACGATTGTATAAAGAACGGTCTAGCCGCATTCGTATTACCTGATTGAAGATATACACGGCCTCGTTCAAGAAGAATCCGCACTTTAGCAAGGTGACTTAGGGAAGTTAGCAGCTTTTCCGCATGATTAAGAGTCGTGTGTGCAGCTTCGAAGTTCTTTTGGAGAGCTTCAGCGAGTGCTATCTGAGACAAGATTTGTAAGTAAATGGACTTATCTTCCAAAGCTTGGGCTTGTGGAAGAAGCGTTCGGAGATTCTTCTCTATTTCTACAGGATCACCGACAAAAAGCTCATCAAAATCTTCGAGTTTCATCTTATCTCTCCTTGTGACAGAACCGGAACGATCATCGGTAACACTATCAGAAGGTACCACCTTCTCGCCTAGGAAATTATATCATTATGCTCAAAACGCCTAAATGACGTTTTTGAGCATAATGCATTGAAGGGACCTCTATTTGGCATTGACGAAATACTACAAGCGTAGTAATGTGTGCGCTATGAAGAAAAAACGTGTTTTTGGAGAGCTTGAGCTCGCGATCCTGCAAATAGTTAGAGCTCGTGATAAATTAACCGTTAGGGATGTCTTGGAGTCTTTGCAAGGAGATGACAAGTACACCACAGTAATGACCGTTATGAATCGTATGGTGGATAAACAGCTCCTGAAGCGTGAGCGAGTTGGACTACAATATGTGTACCAAGCTAGTGAATTGAAACGTCCTACAGCTAAGCCAACGTTTCTCAATAAATTAAAGCAAAAGATCTTCGGAGGACGCTCTGCAGTCATGGTGAGCTATCTTCTTGAGTCCTGTGATGACATCACAGATGCAGAAATAGGGGAAATCGAAAGAACCATACAAGAAATGAAGGATGCACGGAAACGACCATGACACAGGAACTCGTTTGGATTTATGGCTGTAACCTAATTGTAAATAGCCTCTTAGCATTTACGACGACAGTCCTTCTGGTCTACTTGCTAATTTTTGGATTTCGAATAAAGCAGCCAAGGATCAAAGCAATATTATTAAGCCTCCCGATAATAAAGTTGACCATTGACCCGCTATTATATGATTTCGATAGTTGGGCATTAATGCACCACATGAATCCGTTGGACGCCGAAGTTGGATCAAGAATGTTGTCAGCCATGATTTGCTTTCCCACCAGTATGGCAGACATCTTCCCTGTAACCACCTCCATTGGCCTGTATCTAAATGATGGCCGCACATTCACTCCTGGGGATATAGCAGCTCTCACCTTATCTACATCCATTCTTAAGGGCATTATTCTTGCAACTGCAGTTATTTCGCTTAGCCTATTAGGAATTTTCCTAATGCAATTGATTATTTCAGCTCGACATCTTTCTCGATTAATACAAAGCGCTAGTTCTTGTACTCACGCGGTACAAAACCCACAACTCAAACACAAATTAGAACAAACCAATAGCAAATTGATCGTCTCGTCTGAAATAGATCTCCCATGCGCTTTTGGCATACTTCGCAAATGGATTTGCTTTCCACCTAACCTGATAGAGCAGCTGTCTTTAGACGAGCTTGAGGCTGTCGTCGCACACGAAATAAATCACTTACGTTGGTTCGACAGTATAGTTCGAGCGCTCAGCCAATGTATCTCTGCCGTTTTTTGGTGGATTCCTACAGCATGGCTGATTAATCAAATTGAATGGAGCCAGGAAACCGCTTGTGACCATTATGTAAGCAGACTCAATATTTCAAAGCTTGCATTAGCATCGGCAATGGTGAAAACCGTTAAAGCAAATAGATGTTCCACAACTACGGTGCTGCTATCTACTCGTTTGGTCAACACCAATGTCTTTTCAAAGCGTATACAGACCTTATTAGAAGAGCCTGCTAAACTAAGCAAACCTATAAAATGGCTCCAAATCAGTTTAGTGGGGTTTATCACACTATCCTTTTTCCTTGGGAGATTCTGGATCTTTTGAAGGAACAGCTTTTTTTAACCCTAAATACTACACATGTAGTAGTGGAGAAAACATGAGAAAATTTGTAACTACAACTCTATTCATCGCTCTAGCAACAACAACAGCCATCTATGCTGATAGTCCACAAGAGTCGAATGGCCCTGTCATTGCGATTTCAGAACTCACAAATGAGATGATAGGCGATTTCTTTCAAACCAAATCATCCCCGTTTATTTTGGAATGTGCTGAAGGGACTATGTTGCCTTTTGATTTGTCAATCCAAAGCGAGTTTTTAACTTTAGCAGCTGATGAGGCATCTAGAACCATTCATATAATAAAAACATGCTACATCAAGTCAGTAGACGGTACATATTTCTTCAGTTGTGACTTACGTCATTGGCAGGAATTCGAAGATTTTTTCAGCGGATATATGGGGTTAGTACTACATGTCAACAATGGCACTCCAATGCTTAACCTCAATGTCGGACTTAGCCAACGAACAATAAACTAAGTGTTGGGTGAGAGGACAACCCTCACCCAAAGACTCTTATCAGTATTTTTTTAACAACGATAAGGCCTACTCCAATGTCATCTAAATAAAATAAAACCTTTGTTAATGCCGCTTCGGCGAAGCGGCGCTACAACGTGTAACAAAACATTTAGCGCCACTTCGCAGAATTGGCAGCCCTAATATTTCTCCTTATTTTGACGACATTGAGGTCTACTCCATGCATCTGTATGACAATTGCTTTTTTCATGTGTTCGCTCTTCGAATGAAAGGACACCTATTGAACCTGCTCAAAAAACATATCGGTAAGCAGCAACATCGCGGCGTTGAAATATGGACCGCTATCTCCAACCGGATCAGACTGGCTAGGCTGATTGTTCACGATCTGATAGCTAGATACTGGCCCAATGAGTGCATTATAGAGATCGACATAATCCCCTAAATAAGCAGCTAAAGCCAAAGGTCCGTTTAAGGCTGGAGGGGCAGATGCGTAACCACCAACAGCTTCATCGGTAAACACCAGTATACCACTATTTGGCATCGTATTGCCGCTAGAACCGTCCTGAATGAAGGGAAGAACCCCTTTATCATTTAGCAAAAAGTATAGCATCCAACGTTGCAGACTACTCGTGCTATCATCCACTGCTGTCATATAGGCATAAGGCGCCGCCCAAAGAGGAAAGCGAATGGCATCATAAGCAAATTCCCGATTAAAGGAATTATCCGGGTAATCACCATCATAGAAAATGGTATTGGGGAAAATGCCCCTATTATAGCCTTCCTGAAACGCCTGGATTGCTAAGAGACTATTAATTTTAACCGCATCCCAATCAAAATTAACTTTGTCGATATCTGGCTGCGTCAGATATACGTGCGCCACGTTATCTACCAAACACACTTTCGCTTCCGGTGACGACCCCTTATCCGTAAGCCGCCACTGCAACACTCCATCCACAGTATTGTACTCAAAATAGTAATTCGCCCAGTAGGTTGGAGTCCCTGTTTCGCTATAAAACGTGGCTTGAAACGTTAGGTTGTTGTAATACTGATTCGATGTATTTGTCACCGCCTGAGCCGTAGTCACAGGCGCAACTGTATATCCAGTTGAGTTGCCTGGCTTTGGGACAAAGTTACTGCCGGCACTAATTGTTCCCGCAGTTCCCATGTAATCTATCGAAACGGCACCGGTTAGATTATTTTTGTAAGTCAAAGTTAGCGAACTAGCCGGGCCCTGTGCACTCACATGGGTTGGACAACAATGGCTTACATCCAATGGTGGTAGTGTCTTTAATGCATCAAATGCCTGCGGGGTAAAATAGCCAGGATAAAGCACCTCTGTTCCGGCCGAGCCCCACTGATTTCCCGGTGTATACCTGAGCTTGTCTAAATCCACGTCCGCAAGGCGGATAGCCTTACCCATTTCAGCAAAAACTGCCGCGTATGTCAAAGTCCCTGCAATGGTCTGGAAGGTACTTGATTGCCAAGATCCCTTGCTTACTTCCTGTGCTGCAAGATAAACAGCCCACGCAATTTGTAAATCTGCATCTGTAGCTGATCCTGACGTAAACGTTGCTTCACCATCTGCGGAGGGCTTGTACCAGAAAGGTTGGCCTAGCTCATTTACCTGCCAAGGCATCAAAAAAGGAGATGTGGCTAAACATGTTTGCGTTTGAGCGTCATACAAACCGCACCCATAATTGTTGGCTGTGGCAAGGATGTAACGAAGAAACTGATCGAAAAGAGTTTGATCATTATTAGCATAGGCTAACAAAAGTCCATAACCCATACCCTCTGAAACAGTGGGAACCTGTCCATCTCCATTTTGACTATATGCCTCAGAACCAATAAAAATGACTCGGGCTTGGTCATAAGCGCTTATATAACTCACAAAATTACTGCTTGGGTCTTTCCATTGCGCATAGGTACTTGCAAAAGTAGGAACGCTAACAGAGTCCTGCGTCGAGCGTGGAAATATTTGAGTCACAGAGCACAAAAACATTAGTGTCAAAGCGAAAGCTAATTTTAGCGCATTCATGAGGTGTATTCCTTTGGTAAAAATGAATATTTTACTTCTACCAAAAATAACTCTTATACGTCCATATCTAAAGAGGATTCGCGTGAGTACTCGTATCGACTTCTATTAGGCATCTCCTGACTCCTTAAAAACCCGACTTGCTACCCAATGCTTTCAACTTAATGAATTTATAATTCTAAACAGCTAGAGCTAAATTTTCCTCCTCTGCGTCTACGCGTCTCCCCGCCTCTGCGTTGAAAATTATTCAAACGCACGTCGGCAAAACATGTTTAGATTTTTTCAGCGCAGAGGCGGGGAGACGCGTTAACGCAGAAAATGATTAAGAGCAGAAAAAATGACTCACGGAAGCTGCGAGTTTGGCATTGCAGGGAACCAATTCGATGATTCGTGGTGATCGGAATGCCATTGAATCCCTAAAACAACCAACATGTAGACTGGGGCACAACGTAAAAAAAGAACGAAAAATGCATTGACCGGAGCGTCAAATTAGAATTCTTTTCAAGAACTAGATTTTTTTTATTTTCCATTTGTGGTAGTCTCATGAAAAACCCGTTCAAAAGGAGATAACCATGCTGAAAAGTATTCTTAAGTGCACATTTGCGGTTCTATGCTTTGCTTCGAGCAATGCAGTTGCTCAAGATTATTCGTCTTTTTGCTGCTGCGAAGACAATCAATTCAATGGATTTTATATTGGTGGCAACATTGGAGTCACCAGCCATACTGCACACAGAAACGATCTTGATGGATTTTTGACAGACAACTCTGGTTGGTCCACTATTGATACTGGATTTGTTGGTGGAATACAGGGTGGTTATGACTGGCAATGTGGAAGTAGTGTGTATGGACTTCTCGTCGATTGGGATGGCACCACTATTGGTCGAACATTGAACGATAACCCAAACGATACTGTTGGAAATTTTATTAAGGATAACCATAGTTGGCTTACAACCATTCGTGGAAGAGCTGGGCTCGCCGTTAGCAATTCGCTGATCTACGTTACAGGTGGTGCAGCAGTTGCTAAAATCAAGACAACTTGGAACTCTGGTGGAGTCAGCTTTAATCATAACGACACCCGTTGGGGATGGGTCGGCGGCTTTGGTACAGAATATGCCCTTTGCAACAACTGGGATATTGGTGCTGAAGTTCTCTATTTGAACTTTGCGAACAAAAACAAAACGTTCACAACCTCTACGTTCGGTCACAGTGATTCATCCGCATCTCTACGGTTCTTCTTAAACTGGCGCTTCTCGGACCTCTTGTCCTCTTACAACTAGATTTAAGAAAAAGACGAAAAGTCATTACTGACTTTTCGTCTTTTTTTCCTTCTCTCTTATTCCAAACAGCCCACATTGCGCCTAGATCAGACCTCGAAAAGGTCGTGACGGGAAATGAGTCACCTTTTTAACGGCGCAGCCATCAATTATTATTTTTTGATGGAACGCCTTTTTTTCTGCACTAAAGGTAATTTTTAAGATAAATGGCGTTAGCTGCAAATTGAATCTGATCAAGAATAGATGCCCCTATCCATGGCTCCACTTTCGCCTTCGGAATCATATGTTCTATGATGACCGCTCCTAATTGTTGATTCACCTCCACGAACGATCTCATCTCCTTTTCATATTCTACAAAGGCTGTTGTATAATCTCCACCCGCCAGCATCAACTCTCCTGCAAGGACATAGGCGCCCACAAGAGCCAGACCTGTCCCTTGCCCAGAAGCTAAACATGGACTAAAGGCAGCATCGCCAAGTACAATTGTGCGTTCCTTAAACCATTTTTCCATGCGAATTTGTTTTACTTCATCAAAATAAAAATCTAACGATTGGTTCATGGCTTTAAGCATACTGGGGATTTCCCATTCCGCATCGGAATAGATCCTAGATACAATTTCTTTTTGCTGCGTAACGTTTTTATAATCGTAGGTCAGCCCAGGTGCTCGAAAGACAAACATTTCCTTAGCATCTTCACCCGCGTTCGTGCAATAGATGTTAAAAAGCTTATCGACTTTAGAATAAAAAATTTCATACCTATCCAACTTCAACTTTGTTTTGACACTACAAATCGCAACAAAGTAGTTCCCGAGATTGTGAGAAAAAAGCGACTCATCCCCGAAGACGAGGGACCGCACATTGGAATGAACCCCGTCTGCGCCAATTAAAATATCAAAATGTCTGGAAGCTCCCGAAACAAATTCCACCGTTACATCGCCACTGTTTTGTGTGACTGCTTTAATAGAGTTACCAAAAATGTACTCACAGCTTCTAGAAGTAGCATCTATAAGAACACGACTCAAATCCTCTCTCCAGAGTTCAATATCATCGCCCACATGCATACCCATGTATTCTCCGGCAATTTCATCGATCACGCTCCCTTTTTCATCGAGAAATGTTCCGTTAAGCATGACAATACGTAATTGACGAGCTTTTTCGTAGATTCCCATCTTCTTGGCTACATCAACAGCTTTCCCGCGAATATCAATCTTGTAACCGCCTAACCTTAGAGCGGGAGCCAGTTCAACGATCGTGACCTCAAAGCCAAAACGTTGTAGCCAATACCCCAAAGCCGGCCCCGCAATACTAGCACCAGAGATCAAAACGCGTTTATTTTTCATTATATTTTCTTTTAATTATTTTTGCTGAGTTCAACATGATAACGTAAATTCATATAAGTCCGATGGAATAACTGAAAGTTATAAATACCGGTACTGTTCGTTCGTTTCCCAAAAACTATTGCAAGCGACGCTTTATATAAAAAGAACTCTTGATTTTTTTTGCAATTTTTGACTTGCATAGAAACGCGTACAAAGGCAAAGTCAGACAACTATATCACCTTATTACTTGGAGTCTATGATGTTGATCAAAAAAAATTCGGGCATTAGACAAACTAGTTTCATTAAAATGAAGTATGTAAGGCTATTTTTATTGTTATGCATTAGCTCTATCCTTCATTCACACTCTCTATATAGTGCTGATAGCGTTCACGCAAAAACTTTCAGAAACCTGGAAACAGCGATAACTAAAGATCTGCCACTAATACAGTCCAACGGAACGTTAACGTATTATTTATACGTCTCAGATTTTGCGGAAAGTTTCATTGAAATACCAACCTCTAACGTATCAGGTAGTAGTCCTACAATAAGTTCAAAGTATCTTGCGGGACGAGCAGCAATTTATAATTCGGATGATTTGATGGTGGGAACCTGCTCCGCTTCATTTTTATGCATGCAAAATTCAGATGGCATCTACACAGATATATCCAATTTCATCTCTGTTGATAGCGGATTAATAGTAACATGGTTTACTCCCACCACGTTAATCAACCTCGAATTGGATACCATCGTAAATTCAATGGTTACTGAATGCATGGTTCAAGCGACGACAAAGGTTGGTGCTAATCCTTTCTATGGAGAGACGTTTAGCTTAATTGTTTCATCGGTTGAAGAGAAAATCTACTTTGAATTCACAAGAACAGGCACGATTTTCTAAGCTTAGTCTTAGCCATTCCTATCTTTTGATTTTTTGCTTTCAGCTATCATCCTCGAATGCTATCGTGCCATTTTCTATTAGCTATAAAGGAATTATATGAAACGCATCATCGCCTCCCTCTCCCTACTTGCAATCACTGTGTCAGGTACTATCAGTGCTGAATATTACTGTCAGCCCCTAGACTATGCTTTCTATATTAAAGTCGGCTCAGGCGTCTCATGTTCGGAATCTGCTAATGTCACCGCGCCTCCCGCCACATGGAATCCGGCAATTCAAGGCTATGATTCAAAGTTAGGGAATCAAGCCATTGCCGATTTTGGCATTGGTTGTGAACTCATGCGCGTGATGGATTTGCAAATCAGTATTTCCAATCGTTTCACTTTTAAATATAGAAAATTCCAAACGCCTGTTAGCGGCGGAGGGTCTTACACAAGAGAATTTGATCTCGATGTAACTCCCATTCTCTTTTCGCTAAATCTCCTTGGACGAGATATCCCACGTTTAAATTGGGATTGCGGTAGTGGCACGATCTACCCACTTATAGGCTTTGGTATAGGGGTTAGCAACCTCTTGATAACAAATTTCAGAACAACCGGACTACCACCTTCCGGAGGCTCTGCTCCATTTGCAAGCTTTTCCTCCGAAAATCAATACACACGATATAGAAACTTTACCTACACAACTCTTTTTGGCTTGGAGTACAATCACAATGACGCTTGGGCTATTGCAACAGGCTACCGTTGGTTTGATGCCGGTAAATTTAAAGGCCCTCGCTTTCTACGAGTTAGTACCGGGTCTGCCGTTGACGTAGCTGGAGAGGAATGGCATATGCGTTTTAGGTCTGACGAGTGGTTTGTAGAATTTAAAATTTTCATGTGATGTTAACGCAGAGGTAGGGAAGGGGGCTGTACATGTACTATTACACGTTGTAGCGGCTTTCGCAAAGCTCGATAGCCGGGGACCTTAACCGTTGAGGTCTATTGATCTTGATACCTTCGCAAACTCTATGATATTAATGTGCGTACTTCAAAACAAGAACTTGTGGATGAGGTGTAGCATCACAATTAGGGGCGCATTAACACAACTTTCAACCTGCATTCCAGTAAAGTAGGGCCGCCTTACAATTTCACTTTCTGAAAATGCAGATTTGTAGAGGCCGTAGTTGATGAACACTGAAGGTATTTAATGTTGAAAAAAATTCGTTAAAATTAAAGTTGTTTTTTCTTGCTTTTGCTTTTTCATGCTTTTTAGCAAATGCTCCGGCAGAAGGAGTGGAAATTAGGGGTGTAATTGCTCATTCGGAAAACGCCCGCCTATTGTTGACCAATCAGTATGCTACTTACAAAGGGGATTATGCATTTACTGATCACATTTATTCCTATGTAAGCGTCAAATAGACCCATATTTTTTGCAAAGCGCCTGTTGAGCATAGT
>CAYTFC010000045.1:0-24375 GCA_964436955.1 uncultured bacterium
ACTAGGAAAGAACGGCTGTGTTCAAGCGCGATGTAGGTAGCAAGTCGGGTTTTAATCCATATGGTTAAAAGTGCGTTAATCATTGGCTGTGGTTACATTGGGACAGCGCTAGCGCAATTATGGATTTCTCAAGGAATTGAAGTCACCGGCACCACCACACAACCATCCAGACTTGAAGAACTCAGTCAGCTCGGCATTCATGCAACTATTTACGCTGACAACAACGTCACGGCTTTACGACAGCTGATGCAAGGCAAGGACACTATAGTCATTACCGTTGCAGCTAAAGGAAGGGATAGCTACCGGTCGACCTATCTCGACACTGCTAAGGCTGTGACCGAGGCACTGCCAAGTTACCCAGGGGTAAAGAGCGTCATTTATACCAGTAGCACATCTGTGTATGGCGATCATGCTGGAGAATGGGTCGATGAGACCAGTGCATTAAAACCTCAAAATGCTCAGACCGAAATACTCATTCAAACGGAACAAGTCCTTTTAGCTACGAAAGGACCAGTCTGTATCTTTAGATTGGGAGAGATCATTGGTCCTGGCCGCTCGCCCAAAGACCGTTTAAAGAATAATTCACGGCCTTTTGCAGGCACTGGGCAGAACTACACTAATTTTAGCGAGCTGGACGCCATCATAACAGCGATTGATTTTGCAGCTAAAAATGGCCTATCAGGTATCTACAACCTTTGCTCAGACCTACATATCACACGCAAAGAATACTATGGACCATCCGTAGAGTGGGATAGCTCACAAACCACTGTCCATGGTGGCAACAAGCGCGTTTCCAGCAAAAAATTTAAAACATCCATAGCAAGCACAGACACCACGCGCGCTTGAAATTGTGAATTTGGAACGTGCGAAAGCCCCTTTCCAATCGATTCAAGTGGCAAAGTTATTATGATGTTTGGACGCTCTGTCCTCCATATATCTCTATAAAGCTAGACACATTTTCCTCTAACTTGCATCTGATCAAATCAGGCAGCTCATTTCTATTAGCCTCATACCATTTTAAAACAAGAGAACGATAAGATGCGTTGGGAAAAATCGAATAAATGGCTTGTACTATTTTCGATTCCCGCCAATTTTCGTTTAAAAAAACTCTAGCCTTATCGTCTTTCAGAAACGACGTCAGTCTAGAATAAAGGAATTCCTCATTCGCTTGTTGTTCGCTGCGCCGAGATTCTATGATTTGAGTGATGCTTTCTAAGCCCTCAGGAATAGGTGAATTATCAAATCTAAGCTGCTTCACTAGCCCGCGTAGAATCGTGAATCGACCAAAGTTTGATTCCACGGTAGAATGCTGAGCAAGATAAGCCTGAATTGGCTTGTAGGCAACGTTTTCAAACAGCTTTAAATCCTCTATGAGTTTTTCTAGTTTAGAGGATACAAATGGACGCAGGCTGTCACCAACTTGTTTTTCTTCCTTGATGCCTAATAAGATTTGCGCCTTTAGAAACTTATAAAGCCCTAATCTATCTTGGGAAGTGCCTGAAGCATTTTTGAGAATATAATAGCGTATGAAGGCCATAATAGATTGAGCGGTGCAGCTTCCGTTTAGTTGGACTTGCTCGAAATACTCATCACCAAATATGACCTTTTCTCCACCTTGACACCATTTATTGAATAGGTGATACAAATCGGACATGTCAGTGTTTTCCCTCTTTATCTGCATCATTTTTCTAATGTGATCCAAATTCAAAGCCTGAGTTTTAGGAATGTTGTCGAATGACATGACGGTTTGGTATTTATTGGTTCTAAGAAGTCTGGTGTGCTCTCCGAGTCCATCTCCTGTGTTGAGTATGCTTAGACGCATAGTTTCATTCTCAGAACCTTTCTCTATACACAACACAACAGCATGCTCGACCACTCCCGCTTCCAAAAGATAAGGGTAGTCGAATGAGAACCCACAAGGATCAATGGGGGCCATTGAAGTTGTAGTCACCGCACATAGAGTCAAGGCCTTCTCAATGTTTTTAAGAATATCAAAGGAATCCTTGTCTAAGGTATTTTCCAATCGCGCAAGTGCTCGATGAATTTTGGGAATTATGAAGTCGAGCTGAATACGAAAGTTGTGACCGTCTAGTCCCAGACCTTGGTAGCCCAAACTTGGAGTCAAAGAGAGAGTTTTATCTAATAAAAAATGTGCTATCGATTTATTTACATTATAAAGTGTGCGATTCATGTGGCTATAAATATATTGAATATTTTCATCGCTAAACATTCTAATTAAATTAGCTTGAACATCTAATCGCAATAAAGATTCCGCTATAGAAAAGCCGCTATTGAACACTCGGTCTCTTATAAGCGATATCTCATTAGTCTCCATTAATTCTTGAACTGCGTCTTGTCGCGATTTAAATTCATTTTGCAACAACGCGATATGTTGTTGGTAATAATCCATAATGGTATCGCAAGGTGAAAACGTTTTAAGTATTTCTAATAGTTGCGACAGCTTATTGGAGTGTTCTTTTAGATTGAAGCAGCATGATTCTACATACGATGATTTAAGTTTTTCCATTTGCAAAATATGCGCTTCACTTTCAGATGTAATCCCCCACGCTGTTTTTAAATAAGAATACATTTCCCTATTTCGCCGAATATTAGAGAGAACATGGGGTGACACTAGTTGATGATCAATCCATACTTGGAAGTGCTTTAGAGGGATCGAATCGATCCGATCACACAAGGCATGCGCAATATAGTTTAAAAGATCGCATTTATCGGTAGGTGTGACTCCTCTTTCAATAAGATAGCAGATAGAAACATCGTCAAACGCTCGGATGGCAAGATCAAACAGCAAATCTCCCTTGTAGGGCGTGTTGAGTTGCTCATTCGTTAATTTTTTAAGTATTGATATTCGCTCTGCGCCTTGTTTTTGTCTAAAATCTTCATCTTCTATAGATTTTGAATCAATATAGGAAAATTTTAACAAAAAGAACCAAATAGGTTGGTCATCAACCTTTGCATTCCAATGATCAAAAAATGGAAGCGGCTCTGCAAGCACACTTATTCCTCTTATTTTTCGGCGCGACAGAAGTTCTTCCATAACATCATTAGGGGTTACTCCCGATTGCATTAAAGCTGTTATAAGTTCGCTGTCCTGCCGTTCAACCGCTCTTACAAGAGCTTGTCTTCTGGCTTCGGCCGGAGCATTTGGAATGCACTGAAGGGCCAATGCCCTAATTTCTGGCGATCCGGAGGCCGCTAGGTAAGTGATTAAATAGTTATTCCCACGAATGCATGTTGAGGGGGCAAAGGTTTTTATTAGAGAACTAAAGCACTCAAGCTCTTCGGCGGTCGGCTTAAGATCAATTTTTGTCAAAAAGCACATGAAAATATTTTGTTCTAAAAGAAGAAAAATATTTTTCACCTTTTCTGACTGTAAAAAAGGAGATGATTGATTCATTTTGGACACTAGAACGCCCATTGCTTTTTTAACGGCATAGAAGGCCTTGCTTTCAATTCGTGAGGTATCCTCATTAAATACTCTCATTTTTTCAGAAACTTTATTGCAAACTTCTTTAATATCTCGAGCTTGAGTCTCTGTTCCTGAGAGCTTAACTAAATCTGGAAGCTCATCAAGAAAAGGTAATTGATAATTATAACATGATTCTGAAATAGTACTAAAATCCATAAATTTCTTAAGTAATTAGTTTTCTGTATTAACTAAATTAATCAATATTTTACATAAAACAGTTTTTAAATGCTATTTTTTTAACCATCACTTCGAAATCGACGAATACTGACAACAAACCAATATTGACACTACCTGCCACACCAGTCGTCACTCAAAATTTTTTAACAGTAATTATGAAAAAATAGCTGAGCCCCTGATTGCTACCGACTTGCCACCTACATCCTAGCTTCGGCTCACCCATTTATTCGAGATGTCATGGCTGGTAATGAAGCCAAGGGCCTGTCCTTGGCAAGTTGCCAGACAAGATAGATCGGGTAAATGAGTGAGCCAGAGCTAGAGCGAGTTACAGACAATGTTCACCTTGAAAATTGAAGAAAACACTATTTCAAAAGTTTCACCTCTAGTTTGTCGCGCTAGAACAGACCTATTCTTCCCAATTGAAAAGTCGCGCCACTCGGCCAACTCTCGACTTGGCCTTCGATGCGCAACGTTTCAATAGGAAAGAACGGCAGTGTTCAAGCGCGATGTAGGTAGCAAGTCGGGTTTAAATCATAAGAACGAGAAAGCGAACAGGACATAAAATTAACGCGCTGCATCGTTTTTTTGTCCTTCGTCTGTCCTTTTCGTTCTCCCCAGACTTCGCTCTTTTTCATGTTTTTTCATGTAGGTGTTGCAATTCATCGGGATAACTTGCACAATGCCGCTTGAATTTTGCGAGAGGATTTTCGGGTAGTCATGCAAGCTTGGGAGCAGTTTCTAGCATTGCAAGAACAAGAGTTGGGTGCAGAGACTGTAAACAATTGGTTACGGTCGTTGCGTATTCGGGACTACGATGCCGCAAACCTATATCTTGAAGCACGCGATTCCTTCCAGGTTTCGTGGTTCGAAGAACATATGCGAGCAAAGGTACTCCTTGAGCTCTTAAATAACAATAAGCGTCCTATCCGCGTCCACCTTTCTATCTCCGAAATGGCCCCACGGGCTGAGCGAAAAAAGCTTCCCCCTCCAACACCTCCACCAAAACCCGATTTTGTCCCGGTTTTTGAAACCCTTGATCCCTCTTGTACATTTCAAAATCTTGTGGTTTCCGAAAGCAATTTACTCGCGCACAAAATTCTTTGCGAAGTGGCGGGCATCCGGTTTGACCAAAAAACCTGTAGCCACTCGGAAGCGCAACTTGCAGTCTTTAATCCGGTGTACGTCTATGGTCCCGGGGGAACAGGAAAAACACACTTCTTAATGGCCACTGCCAGAGAATTACGAATCCAAGGCTACAAAGTCATCTATACACGAGCCGAAACGTTTACAGATCATGTTGTACAGGCAATCCGTGCGGGAGAAATGTCCGCTTTCCGCCACGCCTATCGCACATGTGACGTGCTTATTTTAGATGATGTGCATATCTTTTCCCGTAAAAGCTCTACCCAAGAAGAGTTCTTTCACACCTTCAATACCCTCCATATGGATGGCAAACAAATCATCCTTAGCGCCAATTGCCCCCCCCAAGAACTACAGTCAGTAGAGCCACGACTGATCAGTCGGTTTGAATGGGGTATCGTCATGCCTTTGGAGCCTATGAAACCGGAAGAAATGCTGCTGATTTTACGAAAAAAATGCGCGGCTATCCAGTTTCCAATACCGCACAACGTTGAAGAGTTTTTATGTACCACATTTACTAGTAGTCCACGGGCCCTATGCGGAGCTCTGGAGGCGTTGGCATTGCGCTCCCACCTCAATCGCACCCTCGCACCACTTAAGCTATGCGAGACTCGTGCTCAGGACCTCTTGGTTGATTTGATCGAAGATGAAGACCGCTCCGTTCTTAAGCCTGATAAAATCATTCAAGCCGTAGCAGAAACGTATGGCATTCGCATAGGCGACATCTTAGGAAAAAGCCAAACTCGAGAATTTGTGACGCCCCGACAACTCGCCATGTACCTCTGCAGACACCACCTCAAAATGTCTTTCACCAAAATTGGTGACCTTTTTAAACGAGACCACTCCACTGTGATGTCGGGCATCAAGCGCGTGCAAAACGAGCTAACGTCGACTGAAAGTAACCTGTTAGTGGATCTCACCGCCGTTCAGAAAAAACTTGTACCTTAGACCAAGGATCCCATCATGAAAGGATTAAACAAACTCTCATTATCGTTTGCTGCTGGCTGTGTTGGCGGCGTTTTAATAGCCTTACTTGTATATTTAATCGGAGCACTCGGTGTGATGAAATCCTATGGGGTACAAATAGCCCCAGCCCTCACTGCCGACTGGCTATACCAGCAAACAGTCATTGGAGGCTTATGGGGATTGCTGTTCGCTCTTCCCTGGTTTGACAAAATGAATTGGATCTTGTGCGCCCTGATTGTCGCCATATTTCCCATCTTAGCACAGCTATTTGTCATTTTCCCGCTTGTACAGAATGTGGGAGTGATGGGATCACAGCTGGGCAATTTAACAGTGTACTTTGTAATTATTTTCGGAGCCATCTGGGGACTTATCTCCGCTGCATGGCTCAGACTCAGTCGATAGGAGAAATGATGGTTCAGGATTATAGAATTACACGAAATCTAAAAATTGACAGCCCCGAAGCACAAGCTTTAACCGCATGGGGACGCCGCGAAATCACGTTAGCCGAAACAGAAATGCCGGGCCTAATGGCGTTACGAAAAGAATATGCTGAAACGCAACCATTAAAAGGCGCGCGCATCGCTAGCAGTATACATATGACGGTTCAAGCAGCTGTTTTAATCGAAACATTACTAGCCTTGGGGGCCTCAGTACGCTGGAGCTCGTGTAATGTATTGTCAACACAAGACCATGCCGCCGCTGCGATGGTTGCCATTGGTGTGCCGGTATTTGCCTGGAAAGGCATGACGGATAGCGAGTATCGCTGGAGCTTAGAACAAACCCTGAACTTTACAGACGGCCCTCCCAACCTTATGATTGACGATGGAGGGGATCTTACAGAGCTAGTGCATGAAGAGCACTCAGACCTGCTGGAAGGCATTCGAGGAGTATCTGAAGAAACCACCGCAGGCATACGACTGCTAAATAAGCGGGTAAATGCAGGAACCTTGGGTTTGCCAGCCATCGATGTTAATAACGCCCAAACCAAATCTAAGTTTGATAACTACCTAGGGTGTCGCGAATCGCTGATTGATGGCATCAAGAGGGCTACTAATGTCATGATCGCTGGCAAAATAGCCGTAGTCGCCGGCTATGGCCCAGTCGGTCGTGGCAGTGCTGAAGCCCTAGCAAGTTTCGGCGCACGCGTATTGATTACCGAAATCGATCCTATTCGCGCCTATGAAGCGATAATGCAAGGCTATCAAATCGTAACAATGGAAGAGGCTGCTCCCATAGCTGACATCTTTGTCACAGCCACAGGATGCTGCTCTGTGATACGCTCAGAACACATGTTAGTCATGAAACAACAAGCCATCATTTGCAATATTGGCCATTTTGACGTGGAAATCGACATTGGTTGGTTATACGATCAATCAGGAGCCAAGCGTGAGCAAATCAAGCCCGGTATTGAATGCTTTACCATTCCCGGATCAAATAAACGGCTATTATTGCTTGCCGGAGGTCGTTTGGTGAATTTAGGATGCGCTGAAGGTCACCCCTCGTTTGCAATGTCTAATTCGCTATCAAATCAAGTGTTAGCACAAATAGAGCTGTGGACAGCATCTGAGAGGCTTCCTGTGAAAGTACATCCAGTCTCTAAAGAAAACGATGAAAAGGTTGCAAGGCTTCATTTGCATGCCTTAGGAGCGCCAGTGACCGTCTTGCTTCCGCATCAAGCTGAATATTTGGGCAACTTTTCCTTGGAAAGGAAACCAGCGGTGTGCTAAGATTTGAGGTCATTCGTTCGGAGTATAGCGCAGCTTGGCTAGCGCGGCTGCTTTGGGAGCAGTAGGTCGGGGGTTCGAATCCCTCTACTCCGACAGTAAGCCCTTGTGTCGTAACAGACGCAAGGGCTTTTTTTGTCTCTTTTGGTCCATATTGAAATAAACAACCCCAAAGCCTATTACTAGTACATGCCCGTAAACGACGACAAACAAAAGCAACTAGAAGCGCGCATGGAACGCCTGGGGATCTTCGAGAAAGATCTCACCGAAAAATTTATTTTGGGCTCGGGAAAAGGCGGACAAAAGGTCAATAAAACCAGCTCTTGCGTGTATATTCAACACAATCCAAGCGGCATTGAAATCAAATGCCAACGCAACCGCTCACGCGAAATGAATCGCTTCATAGCCAGACGCGAGCTATGCGACCGTTTTGAAGAACGCGTTCTCAAGCTTAAAAGCGAAAAACAGCATGAAGCCGAGAAAGTACGTCGCCAAAAGCGCCGCCGCACACGCCGACAGCAAGAGAAAAATCTGGAAACCAAACGCATCGTCGGCGAAAAGAAGGCCTTGAGAACGCGCCCTCAGCATAGCAATGGCGATTAAAGGGGCCTAAGAGACAAGGGACCTAAGGGACTTCGGAAAGGGACGTAAGAGACAAATGATGCACGGTTCATTCGTCCCTTAGGTCCCTTTCCTCTTCTAACGCTAAGGGACTTGCTTGCTCTTGCACATGCAGCAGCAACCAAAGCCAAGATACAGCGCAACAGCCGAAATCACGGCGTGCAATCCCACGTCCCAATAATTATTGGCAATAACACCCATCATCAGACCATCGCCATAGTATAATCCCATCAGAGCTACCAGGCCATACACAATACCAAACACTTGAAAGTATCGCATCGACCAATAGCTACCCAAGAATCCTGCTATCCCCGCGACCACGCCGGATGCAACGTGTATCAAGTTATGCCAACTGTTTACGGCAAATAGACCTAGCAAGAGACCATCCTTCATAAAAAAGCCCATGTAACCAGCCACGCCAAGTAGAATAAAGACGATGGCAAACACATAAGCCATATATTTAAGCATATTAACTCTCCTTCTTTACGCCCGATCCACCTCTTATTTTATAAAATAAAATGTATTTATACAAATTATATAAGATTCTCAAAATCAGCGGGCCCAAGAAAGAAGAAATGAGAAACAACTGCCTGAAGTAGGGTTATTTTTAACTTCTAAATGCGTTTTGTGCCCTTTAAGAATTTTTTGGGCGAAAACTAACGTACCAGCTTTGCCATCAGATCCTGCGAAAAGACGGTTCATTTCTGCAGCATCAATCCCATCACCATTATCGATCACCTCTATACGTAATCCCTGCGTGGTAGGAGTAGTTTGTACGGTGACCGAACCTTTGGAAGGCGTTAACCTCACAGCATTGTCGATCAAGCTCGTCAATACATCTTCGATGTGCTTGGCATCTGCCTGAACAGGACGCTGATCATCCACAGCCACATAAACCACCACCCCTTTCTCATCAGCAGTCTCCTGCACCCGATGCATCGCATGCTCCACAATCTGCTGACAAAGCTGATCACGGATATCCAAATGCATTGCTTCGGATTCTCCTCCAGCTACCTGAAGAATATCTTCTACTAACTGACGTCCATCTTCAGCAGACTTTTGTATGGTACTATTCACAAATTGGCGATCATATATTTGGGACTGCTGCCCTTCAGAGAGAAAACGAGAAAATTGGCATAACGTAAGCAGCTGACTGCGAAGATCATTGGATAAAACAGCCACCACCTTGCGTAGCTGAGATGTCACACGCTCCACTTCCCCTGTTTTGTCAGCCAATTTATCGCTATAATCGATGATACTTTGCTTGGAGGCAGCCTCAATCATCGCAAGCTGTTCATTCTTAAAATTCATGAGTAGTAGCTCTATAAACATGGCATTCATGCGATAGCCGATAATCAGCAACGTGATAAGAAGAACTGGTGTTAGCGCGGCCAATGTGATGTACACACCTTGATCTAATGTCACAAGACGCGCAAAAGCGGGGCCTAAAATGAAAACCGCATAGAGGGTATATAGCGACATCGATCCAAAGAACACGGCTAAAGCTCCGACAGCCAAGCCCACTAGAACGATCATGAGAAAGGCCTGCTCCACCGCATTAGCTGGAAATAGCACAAACATCGAAGATCCCCACACTAATCCCTCAATCACCGATGCGACGTAATAAATGCTAAACGGGACGGAAGAACGCAAGGGACCAGGGAAATTATCTTGACGCCTTTCACTGGCGACAGCAAACCAACGGGCAAGTAAACAAAGGAAGAGCGCAAAGACCCACTTGTGGCCTAGTCCAGAACCGTCATGAGTCCAATGAGACAAGGCAATGCCGGCTAAGGAAAGGCATCCGGCCGAAATGCCCACATACGAGTTTTTGAAAATAACGCTACGAACTTCCCGGCGCAAACGCTCATCAAGCGAATAGGAATTCACCTGCGTACTCCTGAAGTTTAGCATTAACAACCCTCCGCCCTTAGCTCACTAAGTATGTATCGAACCACATAATGATTTGTTCCAGCCGATGCAAGCGTAAATCTGGCGGACCCGCACGCGCCATTTCATGCGTGGCATTTTTAGGATAACGCAGAAAGCGAGTGGCGACCCCTAGCAATCTTAATGAAGTAAACCATTGCTCCGCCTGCTCAATGCCTACACGCGTATCTCCTTCACCGTGAACAATCAAAGTGGGAGTTTTAACATTCGCGACATGCTTAAGCGGACTTTGCTCCCACAGCTGCTCTGGATGATGCCAAGGCGAAGCATTGAAATTTTGTTCAGGTAATCTTGGGAGATCTGAAGTACCAAATTGGCTAATTAGATTGCAAATTGAACGGTCTGTCACAGCCGCAGAAAAGGCGTCGGTATGAGCAATGGCCCAATTAGCCATGTACCCGCCATAGCTGGCACCGATGACTCCTAAGCGCTGGCTATCAATGCCCTCATGTGTTTGCATAAAGGCAATCACAGCTTGAATATCATCCCAATCCTTTCCGCCATATTTCTCCTTTAGAGGCAAACTAAATGCGCGTCCATAGCCCTTACTACCCCGTGGATTACAGTAAATAATCGTGTAACCCTGACCGGCTAATACCTGCACATCGTGTAAATAACCATATCCATAGAACGCATGAGGTCCTCCATGGATGTCTATAATAGCAGGCGTCACTTCATGGCTTTCAAGGCGAGGAGGCCGAACAATCCATGCTTGGATTTTGGTGCCATCGGCCGACGTGATCCAATGCTCCTGTGGCTCGCTAAGCTCCACAGCATCCAACCAAGCGCGGTTGAAACGCGTGATTTCGGTTAATTCCAGCTTATTCTGACTGACCTTGCCCACAAATACTTCTGGAAGCTCCGTCGCCGAACCACGAATTACAGCCCATTGCTGGCCATTTTTCTGACTATTACCCAGAGTAAAGTCGAAATTTCCCGATGTCAAAAAGTTGACCTCGCCATCCTTTAAAGCTACGCTTACGATCTGACAGCCACCACGAATCCCTACAGAAGCGATTAAATGTTCGCTATCAGCTGACCAATGATAACAAGGTTCCAAAGCAAGCGGCTTGCCGATATCAGCGAGTAAATGACCTTGGAAACAATAATCGTAATTGGATGTGAGGTTTCGGGTAGCCCCTGTTTTAGGATCGCATACATAGAGCTCTACGTTGTCAGGACAGTACGCGCGATGTTGTCCTTGAAAACCGCCAAAAGCCACCCAGTTGCCATTAGGTGACCAGCGTACGTTGAATTTTTTACCTTCGGAAACACCTTTAATAGGCTTCACAGTTCGCTTAGCAATATCCAGCAAGAATAATTCGTCCTTCCAAGGATGCACCAAAGCCAAGGGATCGGTATTCGCGGCAATCACTAGCTGCTTGGAATCAGGGGAAAAATCAAAGCTGAAGCGTCCTAAAACATCACTGTTGAAAATTTGAAAGGCATCACCACTAAATGCATCCACCAAATACAAAGCATAGCGCTTATCTCCAAAATAGCCTTCGCCCTCGCAACGATACCACAGAGTATCTAGCACTTTAGGAGGCTCGCTTAAACCTAAGTCTAAGCGTCTAGCTTCTGCACTATATGTGTATTCCTCGGCTTTTTCCCGAAAACTGACTGCCAACCATTTTCCATCAGGAGACCAGCGCATATCCCCAAAGCGCCCCTCTGGAAAGAACGTTAATGGTGTGGCCTCTCCGCCATCAAGAGCAATGCTGGATAGCTGGCCATCACCCTTGCCATTGCCTCTGATAAAAGCGATACTCTTGCCATCAGGCGCCCAACGCGGTTGAAAGTCGTCATAGCCAGTGGTAAAGGGACGCGGGTTTCCTTCGCTAGTAGAGGCAATCCAAATGCTGCGGTCATAACTGTTCTTTAAAGCAACTTGCTTGCGCACAAAAACGATGTGGGTGCCATCCGGAGAAATCTGCGGATCTGACACCAAGATATGCTGCAAAAAGTCGTACGTATCAACCAAACGCTTATCCACCGATTTCCTCATGCTGTCGACTTTGAAACGCCACTTGCGCTTCGGTCGCAAAGTTAAAGAAAAAGACAACGCTAGGAGCCAATAAGGCCATCAATGGCACCATAATAAAAAACAGCTGCATCACAGCTTGGTAAGGATTCGCGCTGGTAAATCCAGTACGCCAATTCAAGCAACTAGCAAAAACCACAATCGCTAATGATACGAGGAAGGGCAAAATCCCCCATACCAGCTCAATCACGTTGGAAAAATAATCGCCATTTAAACGCTGACGCGCCGTCTGGGTAAGTTTTCCTCGATTGACTCCTCTCAAAGCCAGAATGGGCGTAAAGTAAAATAAAGCCGCCCCGGTTCCTATCAATAGTAAGATGGCAGCAATGTTCAGCAAAAATGGCCCAAAAGCCAAAATAACACTAAAGAAGCTGCCTAAGACAGGTATGGCTTGTAGTGCATGAAATAATCCCAAAGCGATCCAGATACCAAAGAACACCAACAAAATACCCATCACGATAGACGCAGCAGTCACCATCAGATGCCATGAGCTAAAGATCACCTGACGATACTCTACCGGCTTCTGTTTCACCTGATCATGGTAAATGCGCACCAGCACAATACCACCAGCCATCGCCAAGGCAGCCGTTACATAAATTGGCAATACGCTTAGACATAGCGTTGCCCATCCATTAGCATTAATCGCTAAACCACGACACACCACCATCACCCATCCTCCCAACAATAGAAAAATGAAAGTAAGGGTTAGTTTTTTCCAATCTAACGTAAGCTTAAAGGCTCGATTCGTAGCGCGCTGAAAATCATCCCAGGACATAGTTATCTCTTATTTGTTACAGGCTCTTAAAAATGTATTTCGGACGCACAATGGGAGTTCCCTTACCACCGCGCGCAACCAATCTTTCGTAAACAATCTGCATGCTAATTCCTACACAACGTGAAAGCCCAAACAGTACCGTAAAGTACTCAGGATAGGGAAAGCCGGCAGCAGACAGTAATGTTCCCGAAATGGAATCCACATTCACATGCGGATCTTTAATCTTAGGATTTTCGCTCATCACCTTTTCTCCAGCCGAACGCAGGAAAGAAGCTATTTTCACCAAAGGATTATTGGGATAGCGTTCATGCGCCACTTTAAAAAGAACAGTGGCACGCGGATCTTCCACCCGCAAGACGGCGTGGCCAAAGCCAAACACCAGCTGATCATTTGCTAATCGACGACGAATCAACGCTTCCACCTGTTCTTCCGTAGCACTATCGCCGAGTTCCTCATAAACTTCCTGAACAAAAGCCAAGCAATCTTGGTTGGCTTTTCCGTGTCGTGGTCCCGCCAAAGCTGTCATCGCAGCGGTCAGCGAGCCATACATGTCCTCTAAGCCAGAAGCGACTGCCTTTCCTGTGAATGTGGAAAGATTGCCGCCACCATGGTCGTAATGCAAAACGTTAAAGAGCGTGAATACTTGCTTTAAGGCTTCTTGGTCTGCATTGGGCGCATTTACCATTTGAGTGAAGTTTTCCATGTAGCCAAGACTAGGTTGTGAAGGCTTTTGTCCACTCCATCCAGCGTGATGGTTGATGACTGTCGCCACCAATTCCGGCATCTTGGCGATCACATTGAGGCAATCTTCCCGATAGTCATTTTTGCCTTCAAACATGCCTACAAGCAATAGAGCAGCACAAAAAATCTTCATCGGATGCCCTTTGCGCGGCAACTTACGAATGTGATCAAGAAGTTCTGGAGAACATGTCGCACGCTTAGCCAAGTCTTGCGAAAAAGCAGCGATTTCGTCTTTTGAGCCCTCTTTTCCATGGTAAAGAAGATAAATAACCTGTTCAGGCCTCCATGTAGCTAGCTCTATCAAAGGCTTGCCAACGTAAAACAATCCCCGCTCCGGATCTACCGAAGAGGTCACACAGTAGCCCACAGGATAGCCACGCATTCCTGTTTCGAGATTCTCTTCCTTAACCTCAAATAAGACATCACTGCCCATACTACCGCCTCACTTTTTCAAAGATTCTTGGAACAAGCTCTTTTCTTCGATCAACTCACGTTCACTTTCTTTAATACGCTCTTTCAAAAAGTCATTTAAAGGCACATTGGGCACAATTTCATAGTCGCCGTCGCCCTTTGAACGACAGGGAAAGGAAAAGATAATTCCTTCCTCAACGCCATAAGGATTACCGTCAGATAAAACGCCAGAAGAAAACCAATGACCGGCTGGCGTTGGCGTTACAAGCGCTTTCATCGCTTCGATTGCCGCACTGGCCGCCGATGCCGCGGAGGATTTTCCACGCGCTTTGAGGACTTCGGCACCGCGCTTTTGCACGCGAGGGATAAAGTCATCTTTGAGCCACTTTTCGTCTTGAATCACTTCAGGAGCTTGTTTTCCCTGAATTTTGGCATTATGAAAATCGGGCACTTGAGTCGTAGAGTGATTTCCCCAAATTGTGACATGGGAGACATCGGTAATGTCCACACCTGCTTGTTGAGCGAGTTGACTCTGTGCCCGATGCTGATCCAAACGCGTCATGGCATGGAAGTTTTTACGTGGAATCTTCGGAGCATTAGTCATCGCAATCCAGCAGTTTGTGTTACATGGATTACCTACTACAAGGACTTTAACATTGGGGTTAGCGACTTTGTTGAGTGCACGACCTTGTTCGATGAAGATTTTGCCATTCTCAGCTAATAAGTCTTTGCGCTCCATGCCTGGACCGCGGGGCTTGGCGCCTACTAGTAAAGCGTAGTCAGCATCCTTGAAAACTTCTTCGGGATTAGAGCCAATATGCACCTCTTTCAGCAAAGGAAACGCACAATCAAGGAGCTCCATCTTAACGCCTTCGAGAGCCGACATCGCCTCTGGGATTTCTAGAATATGTAAGGCGATCGGTTGGTCCAGCCCTAACATCGCTCCCGAAGCAATGCGAAACAGCAGCGAATAAGCTATCTGCCCCGCGCCACCTGTTACGACCACATGTTTAAGCGATTGCGCCATCTACAGCTCCTTGTGGTTCAGACCTTACGAAAATTTATACGTATATGTTGATCTTATGAACTTAGCAGTTAATCCGCAAGGAGCATAGAGGAATTTTTTATATATATCGCGAGCGGCTTGAAATGGTGAATTTGGACCGTGCGAAAGCCCCGCATGAAGCGAAGGCCTAAAGGCTTGAGTGTAATGTGGCCATCATAACCCAGTAAAACTACAACTGACTATTCAACTCATTCATTTTCGATATCATATTATTATAAGCGGCCTTTAGCTGTCCGCTAACCTCGTCACCCACACCCCAAGCGCCTTCTTCTCGCTCTTTCTCACTTGTGACTGCGGGAGTCTTCGTCGACACTTCCCTTAAAAAAAGTTCTATCTTCCCAGGTCGTTGAGCAGGCGCCATTACATTGGAATTAAAGTTATCTGCAAATGCAGGAACGTTACTGTCCGGAAATTTGGTTGCAGCCATCGCATTATTAAGTTGCAGTTGATCCGACTTCTTTAATTGGCTAAAAATACTTAACATTTGATCTTTTTGTTTAGCACAATCGATAATGGCAGACATATAGGAATCCAAAAGTCCACTATCCTCTCCTAGAAGTAAAGCTAGGTCGGCGTATCCTTGTGCATCACCTTTTAGAATGAGAGCATTGGCATCAGACATAAGCTTAGCCATTTGCGTAGAGAGTCGTTGCAAAGCTTCTAGGTTTGCTTTGTAGTTGTCTATTAATTGTAACTTGGAACCGTCTTTCTCCCCTATTCGTGATTTGAGATGGTCTAAGACAAGAGTTTCCTTTCCCCCAATTTTCACCGGAATCGTAAGAAAACTATTTAATCCTTGCGCAAAATATTTCTCCGTATAAACCATCTCTCCCGCTTGATTGATGCTTTCTCGCATCACCTTATGCACATCCATGCGTCGCTTGAATCCTCCACCAACGAAAATGTTATCTGGTACCGTGGCTTTACCTCCTTCTACAAACACCTTAATTTCAGCCTCTTTATTTTTAACCTGTGCCCTAATTTGATCAACAACATCCTTAGCTGCCTGGATTGTAGGCCCGCTCAGGTCTATCTTCTCAATAGGTGGTTTGCCCTGCTTCGCTAGTTTTATTGCAGCATCTTCCTCTTTTTTATTCTGTTTCTGTGCAAGGCGATCTAGCTTTGTGTCCAACTTATCAAGCCGTGCTTTGTGTTCCTCAAGTGTACGTAAGGCTAACTGCGGATTTTTTTGGTACTGCTCAGGAGCTAGCATAAATCCCATCTCAGCGCCAATAGCTTTTAAGGGCTCCATTGCCATTTTTACCTTTGCCTGAATAGGCATCTGTTTTACGAGAAGATGGTTGTCCCTAATAATCTTTATGGCATCGTTAAAAACAAGCAGCTCGGAATTGGTTTCCTCTGTCTGTCCTCGAAAATGAGTTTCAACTTGGTTCTTGTACTTCTTCTCAAGTTTATCTAGCTCCTTATCCATTTTCTTAGCTTGCCTATGAGCCCTACTAGGATTGGTAATAAATTTTGCTGCTAAGCGAGCCACTCTTTTCTGTATGTCTACTATTTTCACCTCCGCACTGGAGGCCACAGAAATTTGATCTAAGGTAACGTCGCCATAGAAGTCGGACTTTGCTCTAGATTGATTCACAACCTCCGCCTGTGCCGCTTCCCTCGTTCTTCCCCTACTAAAGCGGCTACCGATAGATTTCCCTACGCTCTTAAGTGCGCGCCCCAACGAGAAACTCGACTTGCCTGTAGCATTAATTTTTTGTGACGCCTGTGAGACCTCGTTTTGGGAAACTTCTTGACCACTAGTTGTCTTCCCCTTTTTATCAGTAGCCGGCGTAGCCAGAGTAGGTTGCGAATCCTGCCTAATGATTTCCGGAGTTTTATCATTTTCTACTGGCATAACAACTCACTATTAAATTAATAATGCAATTATCAAAATCATCTAACAACCATTATAATATAAAAACATCTTTAAAAACTTAATAATATTACCTAAAAACTATTTCACCTTTAGGCGAAGTTCTAGTTCCCGCATTTGCTCGTTGAATTCCTTTATCTTGTCATTCAGATGTGCCAGGTTTTTCTGGAGATCCTCTCGTATTGGTTGGCTTACGTCTGCAGGCACTTGCTTGACCATTTCTCTCATCAGAAGGGGCAATTTAGTAACTCGTTGAAGCGGCTTGATGGTAAAACTTGCTACGTCTAAGCGTTCAAATTTTTGGTTTTTATTCATGGCCTGTGTGATGCTCTTTTGATTTCCCACTACTATATCTTGTATAGGTCTCGCGGCTAGGGCAGCTCTGGTCGCAGAATCTAGATAGTCATCGATAAATTCAGAGCTAAATGCGGCGTTTAGCATTTTAAGTCCCGCTTCGAATTTCCCCTCTTGAAAAGTAGCTTGTGCTTCGTTCAATCGCTTGGCCATTTTGCTCATCTCCGCGGTATAGGCTGTAGCGTCTCGCTGAAACGCTTGCACCAGCGCCTTGTCTTCCCCGTCCTTTAGTTTACTGCTTAGATGCTGTAACGGTGTTTTTTCCAATTCACCTATCTTTACTGGGATAGAGAGTAGGTTATAAATACTATTATGATTGCCTTGTTCAGTTGTGACGATTTCATTTAAAACCATCGAACAAACTTTCAGCTCTTTAGGGATTTCCACTTTTTGCACAGCTCTAGGAGTAATGGGAGCAATCGGCACATCCTTGTCATAAAGAGCCTGTATTTCAGTCTGAATGGTGGCACGCAGCGTCGCAACTTGGACTTTCATGAGATCAACTTCCGGGCCCCCCTCAGCTATTTTTGCAAGTTCACCTTCCACACGCTTCAGCCGATTATCTTGCTGGCGTAATTTCGCGCGCCCACCGCTTGTTGTGCGATCCCGGTTGGCAACGTCGTTAACAGCCTGATTTACTTCCTTCTGAATCTCGACTAATTTGGGAGAAATATGTGTTTGAATAGCCAACGTATTCAGCTGAGTCACCAGCTGGGCACCTTTTTTAAGTGCTTCATCGATGACCTTAAGATCTGAGCTATTCGCTCGCGCAGCTATTTGGCCTTTTCCCGTTTGACGCTCAGATAAGGAACTCTCAAGCTTAGACCTTAGGTTCAAAACGTCGTTAAGGGTATGTTCAGTACCATTACCTTCAATGAAAGACGCTACTTCATTGGATAGGGGTATTAATTCAGTAGCGACACGTACTTTTTCTAATCCAATTGCTAAGAAGCCGTGAAGCTCAGTAATGCTTTTGTCGCTCCCGCTCATTCCCTCGTGATTCTTTAAGGCCTGCTTTAGTACTGGCTCTAGGTCATGTGCATCAGCCCTTGCCGAATCCTTGCTAAAATCTATACGCTTTAACTGACCAGATAAAGACTTAAAGTCAGTAAACGCACTAAGCTTCTGACTAGCTTTTGTCCCCATACTTAGAGCATCATTGATGTATTTAAGATCATCATTATGGGGTGAAGCCCGTCCAAAAAATGAGTTTCTAATGTCCGTATGTTTTGCGATAGCCTTGTCAAGCTTGGACTGCAGGGCTATTGCCTTAGGCAGTGTCTTATCCGAATCCGCATTTTTTAGAAGCTGATGGCATTCCTTCGTTAAACTTTGCAGTTCCTTACCAGCTTTGCTAGCTACACTAAATTGATCACTTGCTCTCACTCCATCGGGCATCTGCTGGGAAGCAACCAGCAAAGCCTTTGCGGAGGATGATGCCGCTTTCTTTAAAGTGCGACCCACCCCTTTAAGCCCCTTAGATAATCCGCTACTTGGACTCTCAAATACGCCTTTAGTAACCTCTAGTATCTTCGACCCCTCATTGGTAGATTTGAGTTTCGATTCGCTCCCTTGAGTCGATTCTGCTGATGTCGCCTCAGGCAAACCTGGTTTTTGATAGAAATTCGAAGATCCACCAGTTCCAGATACGTCACCACCCATAAAAACCTCATTGTTTTTAATAATTATATTATATCAATATTTTTTTTAATTTAGTAATAATGATTACCTCAATTAACTAGCACTTACTTATTAATAATTATAAAATCGGTTCCAATAAAATCTCTTTGGACGTATACTAGGCCCTGGTTTTTGGGGATTCATGACGATGGTGGAATAAATGACGACTCTCAATTTGATCGAAATTTTTGCTAGTGTCCAAGGCGAAACTTCCTTGTCGGGATGGCCAACAACTTTTGTGCGCTTAGCAGCATGTAACTTACGTTGTGTCTGGTGCGACACTACCTATTCCTTCGGACGAGGAACACCGCAAACGTTGGAATCCATTATCTCTCAAGTAGAAGCTAATGGCCTGCCCTATGTTTGTATAACCGGAGGGGAGCCGTTGTTGCAGGCAAATGTTTTGGCCTTAATGAAGACACTTTGCGATAAAAAGTATATTGTAAGCCTGGAAACGGGTGGATCTCTATCCACTGAAGAAATCGATCCACGAGTCAGCACCATCCTGGATATCAAATGCCCAGGAAGCGGCATGTCGGATAAAAATGACTGGTCCAATATTGATCGATTACGCCCCCATGACGAAGTCAAGTTTGTGGTGGCTGACAGAGAGGACTACCTTTACGCCAAAGATATTTGTAAAAAATACGAATTAAACGCTCAAGTTCGCAATGTTTTGATTTCGCCCGTGCATGGAAAATGTGATCCCCAGGCTTTGGTTTCTTGGATTCTTCAAGATCGATTACCGGTCCGCCTTAATTTACAAATTCATAAGTTTATTTGGACACCAGAGACTCAAGGAGTATAGCGATATGAAAGCAATCGTCATTTTCAGCGGGGGTTTGGATTCTACAGTCCTGTTAGCAGGAGCTATCTCAAAAAATCGCGAATGCATGGCAATCACATTCGATTATGGACAACGCCACGCACATGAGCTCCAATCAGCCACAAAAATCGCCGCCTATTATAATATCAATCACCATATCATTCAGATAGACCCCACTAGTTTTGATAAATCAACCCTTTTGGGTAAGGGAATGGTCCCCCAAAATCGTACATTGGACCAAATCAATAGTGGCGGAGTTCCATCCACTTATGTTCCTGGACGCAATACGTTATTTCTGGCGTATGCAGCAGCTCAAGCAGAGATTTTAGATGCCGAAGAAATCTATTTTGGCTCCAATGCCGCTGATTCTACCCCCTACCCCGATACGCGCCCTGAATTCCTTAATGCGTATCAAGCCCTTTTGAACTTGGCAACCAAGCAAGCATTAGAGGGAAAAGCTCCCCAATTGATAGTCCCCTTTTTGAAGTATGGAAAGCGGGAGATCATTCAGCAAGGAATTTCATTAAAGGCTCCGTTAGAGTTAACCCTGAGTTGCTATGATCCTGACTCTACGAGTAGACATTGTGGCCGATGCGATGCGTGCTATCTGCGTAAGGAAGGATTTATTGCTGCTGGAGTAGAGGACCCCACAGAGTATCTTGTGCAAGGAGTTCCGTTGGAAGCTGTTAGTCTCCACGAATTGGTTTAGGAATTTTGTTATCTTCCCTTTATCTAAAGCCTAGAGTATAAATACTTGCTTGCTATGCAATCAGGCTAGGCTATGGAACAACAACATCCACATCTACCATTCGAGGAGTCATCCGATGATGACGACCGCGCAGCGTTCCATCGTATGCTGCTGCAAAATGCCCCTGCCACCCCTACAATAGCCTTAAAACCGAAAATAACCTCCGCGATTAACGAAACCGCGCAAGCAGCCTACACACATGGACTTGAAGTTATCTATGCTCTGGAAAGCGTAGACCCCTCATCCATTCGCCGTATCCATTCCACGCCCGAACCCATCGCCTCTCTACCATACCAAACCTTTTGTGAACCCGATCAACTAGAACTCGACTTTGGCTTGCCATATCGCGAATGGGTTGAGCCTCTAGTATTTCAAGAACCTATCAACGTTCTTGAACTCTCACATCATGCTGAAAAAGTGCTTCTGGATAATAAAAAGTACATTTTAGCTGATCTGTTGGAGCTAGATGTCCATTTGCCCGGTCTAGGACAAGGTCATCTCGATGATATCCACACAAAACTCCAGGCTCACATAGCCGGTAGAGACCTCAAACGAAGCACCATTTTTGATCTAGAGGCTTTTGTACGCTCTCTTTTTCGCTCTTGCGATCGTCGTGCACTGTTCGTTTTTCTGCAGGATTTTGGGCTTCAAAACATCTGCACTCTTTCCACAAGTGCCGCAGCAGAAGTGCGACGTGCCGGCCAAGGGCGTCTAGCGCAATGGAAAGACGAGGCCCGTTGTGCAGCCCAAACCCCAGAGGCCACCGCCTTCTTTTGGTCACACCTAAAAGAGTCTATGGAAGCACTAGTCTCCCCATGGATACGCCGACGCGGAGGCATCGTAACTAAATCAGAGATCCTTGAGCGGCTGAATCGAGTTACCCTTGGACCGCAACCTGTCATTCCTTTTCTTTCCTGCATGAAGTCTATTTACTCTGAGGATGAATGCCTCTTTGAACGCTTGTATCTTTCCCCAACGCCCGGCATCTACTGCGCCGATGCCTACACAAAGGACATCATTCAACAGTCATTGAAATGTGCCAAAAGCTATTTTTATCAAAAAAATCTTGTATATCCAATCGGGCAACTATCCCAACTCGTCCTAAAGGACCTCGCCAAGCAATGGATTCAGCCATCCGAAGAAGTCCTACATAAAGCACTGAGCCTCTGCTCCATTTTTCATGTCCGTAAGGATCTTTCACACAAGTTAATCGTACGTCTTGCGTCAACGCCGTCGAATTAAAAATATTAGTGACACTATTTCTACATATTCTGTTACACGTTGTAGCGCCGCTTCGCCGAAGCGACACAAGCAAAGATTTTATTTTATTTTAGTGACATTGCGTCTTGCGTAGCTGTATCTTCCCTGATATGTTGAGTTCAAATTGCCATCAAACCTTGACATAGGGGTCTCATGGAAACGCCTGATTTCACACTCTTAGGTGCTGAGGAAGCTGCACAGGCCGCCGTACGGCTCACTGCTAAGCAATTTGAAACTCAACTTCCCCATTTTTCCCCCGAACAACTACAGGCAACACTACCTCGGCTAACTTCCGAGCATGACCCGCATTGGCAGGCAAAGGTTGGCGTCTTACTGCAAGGCGTCGCTCAACGTAAGGCACTAGAGGCCATTGGACGCACAATCACCCCCCAGCAAACCGCCGAGTTACTAGAATCCTGCGCAGATGCCGAACCCCTCGTTCGCGACCGTATGCAGTTTATCTTAGTAGGCTTACGTCAGCCGTTCTTCGAAGTACTATTGCATCAAGTCAGTAACGTCCAGCTAAGCGTCTTGCGATCGCTAGGCAACACCGAAAGCCTTCAGCATCACCTCACGCTTCTAGTACATGAACTCGCGCGTCAAGCAGAGGAATATGCACTAGGCCTTGAGGACCTCGAGCGACGCATTGACTCCTATGATGTGCATTCCGTACGCCAAGCCGACATTGATGACTTTCTACATCAACTGCAACATGCTTCCAGCTACTTTCTAGAAGGGCTGCACACCATTGATACATCTCTAGGCCTTGCCTGGAATACCACTCGCCAAGACCTAATCGAGCGCCTAACCCAACTCAAAGAAAGCTGGCAACGCTACCTCCAGTTTGGAATTGGACGTCCAGGTTCCAAAGACCGCCCTGCAACCGCGCTTTACCAAAAGCTTGAACAGCGGCTGAGCGGCATCTTTGGAAACGAAGAGCGTCTAGCTGATAACGATCCCGCAATCGAAGGCCTAGCCGCGCTTTCGCTTTGGGTGCTAGAAGACTACTGGCAAATGGGATTGCTGCCAAAAATCGCTAATACCACGGATCTGGAGCTAGACCCAAACACACATAGTGAAAAAGAATGCGCTCTATATAAAGAGCGCCTAACAGCCACAGCCCAGGAAAACCTGCAGGCTGTTGGCTTAAAAACCGTGGGTGATCTGAAGCGTGAGCATATTTACTCAAGCAATATGCTTAAGCGCTACGTGCAGCATCACCACGAACTACTAACTTGATATGGTTCTTCTCTAAGATCACCGTGATATCCTGAAGCACCTGTTCTTTAGCTTGGGCTCCATTGATATCTAGCAAAACTCCGCGTTTTTGATAGAACTCGATGAGAGGCTTCGTTTGCGTATGATAAACGTCTAAGCGCTGTGTCACGACAGCTTCCTTGTCGTCATCACGCTGATATAACTCTCCGCCACACACATCGCATAGCCCTTCTTTTTTTGGAGGCGAGAAGTATTTGTGCGCGATGTTGCCACACTGACGGCACATCAATCGACCGGACAAACGCTTGACAAGGTCATCATCATCAACATGCAGATTCACCACAACGAGGCGCTTTCCATCCAAGATATCACCTAGACGCTCTGCCTGATTGATAGTACGAGGAAAGCCATCCAAGATATATCCTTGAACACAATCAGGACGAGACACTCTTTCTGCTAGCATGTCAATGGTGATTTCGTCTGGAACAAGAAGCCCCTTATCGATAAATTGAACAACTTTGCGTCCTAATTCAGTATTTTCCTTTTTATGGGCACGGAAAAGGTCACCTACCGAAATATGAGGCACATTAAGTTGTTTACTGAGATCAACTGCTTGTGTTCCCTTGCCAGATCCTGGAGGCCCCAGCAGAACAACGACATAACCCGAGGTTTCATTGGAGCCACCCTGAAGTGGAATACCGGAAGACAATGCCATAAATACCAACGCTGTTAATAAAGCTTTCATAGATTTCCTCAATTAAATCACAGGCTAACCATTATAGCCCATGAGACTATTAAGAAAAAGGAAGCATTCGATTCACATAAGCTATTGGTGGTCTCCATGTTTGGTATCCGTAAAAATATCCAAAGGAGGCAATTACAAAATTGACAATAAAATTATTTATCTTTATGCGTTTGATTATTAGATGCAAAGCGGCTGCAAAACCCCAAAGGGGTTTTCGAACAAATGATGTCTTTCTAAGTCAGCTATTTACAAAGCGGAAAAAGCCAACCTGACTTATGCAATTGCCTCAAAGGAACATCCCCAAAAACGGTTTGTGACTACAAGACATTCCTTTTATACCGCTTCGGCGAAGCGGCGCTACAACGTGTAACGAACGAATATTGGTGTTGACATATTATTATCAGCTTTTTTTAACTAATAAAAATAAATTAAAATAAATTGATTAATAAAAATTATTAATTGTCCACCAGTATATCCCCATCGATCGGTTGGACCGCCGAGTTCGCAGCGGTGAAGCGAAGCTGCTTGTTTTTTATGCTGTCAACCCCTGCAATCCCCGTCTC
>CAYTFC010000046.1:0-12581 GCA_964436955.1 uncultured bacterium
CGGTGATGGCATTTACACAACCGGCTACTACCGCAGAGGGATCGCTATCGACTTCCGAATGTGACAGAAATTGCGTCGGATTTGCGTGAGCTGCGAAAATCCAGAGCGAAATAGTAGCAACTATGTATCTTGAGAGTCGTCTGTAGGCCATAACACCTGCTATTTTTCCAACAAGTATTTGACATCTGACAAATTATTGTAAATAAAATTTATGTTTGGTTTAAAAAGATCTGCAGACCCGCAAGGAAAAGGCCGCTTTGTAGGGATGGAGTTGTCGGAATTGCGAACTTGTCTGCTCGGCCAGGATAAATCCTTTACACGTCTACAGAGATACGCTATTTTTAGACCTAAAATCTCACATGAGTCTCTTTTATGCGTTATCCCTGGGTTATTGCTGCATTCTGGATTGCTAATCGCAACGCCTTGGTAGGCGTTGTCCCCTTTTTCTGGGGGCTTTTGGCTTACATTAAATGGCGCAAAGAGGGTTGGTACTTAGAAATGGCCATGAGTGCTCTACCTGATGCGGTAACGATTTCGGCAGATGGGGAGCTGCGGCTTCCACATTATGACTAAAACGTTGTCTGATTGTACGCTTTGCGGGACTGCCACTGATGGACGGTTAATTGCTGATGGTGAAAAATCGTTCTGTTGTCACGGTTGCCATGCGGTTTACAATATTTTGCAGGCTCGCCAGGAACTTTCCCATTTCGAAGATAGTCCTGTTTTTCAGCAGGCTCTTAGAGCGGGTTTAATTTCCAATACCACCTTACTGGAACGCATTCGCGAGCGCTCTAAAGCGCAAGATCCGGATGAAGAACAGCATAAAATTTATCTAGAGATAACCGATCTATGGTGTCCAAGCTGTGCGCACGTTATTCAGTGGGTGGTCCTCAACGTTAAAGGGGTTTCTAGCTGCATCGTTGACTACGCAACGGATATTGCAGTTATACAGTTTTCTCCCCTTAAAACATCTAAAGAGGCTATCTTCAGTGCGATTAAGGGGATTGGCTACCATCCTGTTGCCCTAGAAGATCGCGTTGATGGCCGTGTGAGTCGTATTTTATACTTGCGCTTTGTGATTGCGGCTTTTTGTGCACTGAACATTATGATGTTCTCATACCCGATTTACGCGAGCTATTTTGATTCAGAGCCTTTGGGTTTTTCTCATCTGTTTGTATGGCTTTCATGGGTTGTTTCTCTGCCTGTTGTGACTTTCTGCGCATGGCCTTTATTTAGACATGCTTGGACGGGCGCGCGCTTGGGCTTTTGGGGTATGGAAAGCTTGGTTTCTATCGCGATTCTCTCTTCGTTCGGTTATTCCACATACGATTTAATGCAGGGTGGGACGAGCGTTTACTTTGATGCTCTTTCCGTCATTGTTACCTTCGTGCTTTTGGGCAAGATCATCGAAACGCGCGCCAAATTTTCCGTGAAGGAGTCCTTGATGCAGCTGGCTCGGTATCTGCCCAGGCGTGCGCGGAGGCGTGGTTCCGATGGCGTGGAATCATTTGTGCCTATTAAGGATGTCAGTCCCGGAGATCTTTTGGTCGCTCTCATAGGCGAAAAGATTGTCCTCGAGGGGATTGTCGTAGAGGGGCAAGCCAATGTCGACCAAAGTGTCATGACGGGCGAATCTATTCCTGTTGTCAAAACAGTGGGGAGCGAAGTTCTCAGCGGCACAGTAGTTAATCAGGGTAAGTTGGTATACCGCGTGACAACCACGCAGGAGCAGTCTCTTTTGCAGCAGGTTGTGAGTATGGTCGAGCACGATTTGCGTCACAAGGGACGCTATGTGCGCGCCTCAGACGTTGTGTCACGTTGGTTTGTGCCTGTTGTGTTGGCGATTGCTTTCCTTACCGCGGTATATATTGGGACGTTTGGTATTGCCGATTCAGGCCGATCCGTTCTTGAAACAGCCTTATTGCGTTGCATGGCGATTTTGTTGATTTCTTGCCCGTGCGCAATTGGAATTGCCGGGCCATTAGCAGAATCCCTGCTTATGAATTCGCTGGCGGGAGCAGGCGTTATCATACGTAACCGCGCTTGTTTACGTCATTTGGGAGCAGAAACCTGTGTGGTATTTGACAAGACGGGGACTATCACGAAGGGGCATTTCCGGGTCCAAAAGGGACTAGAATTACTGAATCCCGAGCAGCGGCAGGTGATCAAGGGCTTAACTTCTCAGTCTGTGCATCCTCTGAGCACTGCCATTGCGATGTCCATTGAGGAATCCGCTGCGCTTTTAGAGGAGTCGGAAGAGGTTGTAGGTCGCGGAATGCGTGGCAGGCACAAGGGAATAGGCTATTATGTGGGATCTGAAGCGTTTTTGCGGCAGCACGGAGTTCAGGTTCCTGCAGCGCTACAAAGGACTGGGATAGGAACAGATGTCTTGGTAGCAGATGAATCGGGCTTTTTGGCGTGTATTGAACTGGCCGACGGCTTGCGCAAGGGGGCTGTCGAGGTTGTTAAAGATGCTAAGCCTGCAAAGACTTATCTTCTCTCCGGAGATTCTTCTCACGCCGTCGCTGCAGTGGCGGCAATCTGTCCGTTTGATGAGTGGCATGCGGGTTTTTCACCTCTTGGAAAGCGCGAGTTCATAGAAAAATTACGTAATCAAGGCGAAACGGTAGCCATGCTTGGGGATGGAGTCAATGATGCCTCCGCACTGGCGGGAGCTCATGTGGGGGTTTCGGTGGTTTCGGCAACTGATGTATCCATTCAAGTATCGGACATCTTGCTGACTACAGATAACCTTCAGTCTTTTGGGTTTGCTCGCCGTCAGGCGAGGCGTGCCCATCGGATTATTATTGAAAATCTTGTATGGGCATTTTCGTATAATGTTGTGGGTATTGGCCTTGCAGTTGTTGGGCTACTCACTCCGATCTATTCTGCTGTTGCGATGGTCACCAGTAGCGTGATGGTGTTGCTCAATGCCCTAAGAATTAGGTAACCCTTCCTACACAGCCCACGTCGTCTATATAGTTTTAAGTTGACAACCGGCAAAATTAAATTTAAAATTAATATAGATGAATTGTGAATAGGTAAGTTTTATTACGTTTTAACCATCGGGCGAGTGAGGTTATAGAAGGAAGGGGTGAAAAATGGGCGACATTCGTGAAGAAGTACAATCAGCACTAGGAAAATTGGGTTCCAGCCCTCAAATGGATAACGTTCGAGCGTTCATCGGACGACTAATGAAAAATGCGGCGACCACGGGGCTTCCACCTCTAGAAGCAATGGGTTTGAAACCTGCGGTGATCGAAGGTTACTACAAGAAAGCCTTCCAGCTCTATAAATCCGGTAAATACAACGAGGCTAAGAAGCTCTTGCGAGTGATGGTCATGTTATGTCCGACAGAGCATAAATTTTGTTTTGCTTTAGCGGCTTGCTATCACCGAAATGGCGATCTTGGCCAAGCTCTCGCAGGGTATCAATCGACTAGCATCTCTGACCCCACCGATCCACTACCTTATTACCACGCAGCTGATTGCTTAACTAAAATGGGGTTATCCGCTGCTGCGGCTGAATCTCTAAAAATAGCAATTCACAATTGTGGTTCTAATCCGACCTTTGCGGTCATAAAGGATCGCGCCACGATGGCATTGAAAAAAATGCAAGCAGGAGAGGGCTCTGGCGAAGGTGAAAACCAGCCGAAAAAGAAATAGCCTTTAGACCTGCATAAGACATGATGGACATGTTTGTCCAAGGGAGGTAAAGCATGTCTTCACCTATTAGTGGCGGTGGCGATCTTTCTCATCTGTATGCGCTTCAACAAGCTCAAGCAGCAGGAGAGACAACTGGTACCGCTGATCCCACCATTTTAGCGAAGACGTCGGATAGTATTTCTTCGTCTGGACCTGTGACTCAAGCAACTAAACAGTATACGGAAGATGCGGGGTCACCACAACTTTATCCTTACGATCCTGGGGCTGCTAATGCAGCTGATGCTAATTTGCAAAACTTACAAAACCAAGCCAATAGTTTGAGTGGTGAGCAGATGCAAAGCTTTTTGGCGGGTTTATCGCCAGAGCTTCAGCACGCGCTACTTACTGATTCAGATGATCCTGGCGTTCAACAGCTAGAAGGGCAGCTAGGAGCTCAGTCAAAAATGGCTGCGTTGGCCTCAATTGGTCTGGAGGCAACCCCCGAATTACCTGGTCTTCAGTTTAATCCCAATAACAGTGTTCCCCCTCCCGGGCCAATCGATCCTTCAGCCTCAGCTAATGCTAAAGGGGCGCAATTGTTTAGCAACACAATGCAAAGCACTCAAAATGCTCAGCAGATTATAGGCGCAGCTGCAAAGGGCGTTCCGGGAGGAGACTCTGTAATGGCATTTCTTAAGGCGATTAGCGATGCCATAGGCAACTTAAAATCCTTCTTAGCCTCTATGCAAGACGGCATGATCAAGGGAAAATGGGGTCATGACATCTCGACTCTTGCAGATTGGAACTGGATGGCCGCTCAACAGCAGAAGGCACAAGAGAATGCACAAAGTAGTAGTGGCGGTGGCCTTGGTGGCTTATTTGATGGAATTACTGATACTTTAAATGGTCTTGGCTTAGGAGTCGTGAATAATGTCATAAATAGTGTGATAGGAGTGTTTGGCTCTTTTCTGAGCATTCTATTTAGGGGAGTTTTCGGAAATGAACCAGGGGATAATCCATTAGGAGATCTACTTTCCAAGAATATTCCCTTTGTTAGTGATATGTTGAAGGCTATTGCATCGATGACTAAAGGGATTCCGTTTGTGGGAGATCTCACTCAAGCGCTTGCAGATAAGCCGATGTTGGGCTTGCTTGCACTTGGCGGTGCCCTGTTGATCGCATTGCCATTGGTGATGCTCTTGGGTCCAGCGGCACTATTACTATTTGTGGCTGCTGCGGCAATTATATTTGCGATTGGCGATGCGGCATCAAAAGGTGGAAGTACAGAAGGCGGTCTTTTCGACATGGGAGACAATAAATCTATGGGGGGAATGAACTTTGATATTCCTATAGTAGGCGACCTACTCAAAAATGGAATGAGTTCCCTCTCTGGTCTGCCACTGATTGGTGATATCATAAAGACCCTTCAAGATAATCCGCTATTAGCTGCAACAGTGGGTGTTTTGGCCATAGCTGCTGCCACTATGCTCTTTGGACCCTTTGGATTTATGATGGCTTCATTAGCCGTTCTCTTTTTGATGAGCGCGGGTGGTATGGGTGGTGAGGGTCAAATTCCCATCATTGGAGATCTTATCGGTGACAATGGAATTTTTGGCAGTGGACAAGGAGCTGAAAAGCAAGAAGGTAAGGATAATAAGGTCCAGGAAGCTAATAGACAACAAGGTCAAGCTGTTGCCGCTTCTCATGCAGCTAAAGCAGCGATTGCTAAAACAGATGATAAAAGCAAAGACAGTAATGAAGACATGCAGGAGATTGTCGCGTTGATTATGCAGCTTATCGTTCAGCTCACCCAAATTCAATCGGCTTTACAGGGCGGATCGCAGGGGACCGTGTCGTCAGGTCAGGTTCCTATGGATCAACTAATGGGAGTCTTAAATCAATTGAACGCCACGGGCATGAGCTCTATGGGTGGCTCCCTAGGACAACTAGCGACAGTGATGAAAAAAGCTCAAACAGAGGGTGAAAGCGGCGATGCAATGGCTATGTTGAATGAATTAACCAAAGGTTTAGGTGACTTGGGTGCTGATCCTAAAAAATTAGGGGCTGCTAGTAATTATATTAATAGTGAAATGGGAACGGATAAACCTGATGATAACGAGGTTCCTCATTTAGGATCTCATCAAGCAGCATAAATAGAATTTAATTAATTAGTATAAATGTGTTAAAATTAGTTTATACAAAAGATTGTTGTTATTCGGTTACTCTTAAAAGCGATTCACATACTGAAAAAGTAGCCGTAGGCAATAGTAATTTGAAAGGAGGTCCTGATGGATAGTTCAATTGGTGGCGGTTCATACATGCCCCAGCAACAGCAGGCTTCGCCCGACCCCACTCAGAAAAAACCGGAGGGAGAAGGCGGCCAACAAGTAAAAAAAAATGACGGTGCCAACGCTGCGGACCCCGCTCTCTTAGCTCTACAAACAGATTCGGTTCTCAACGCAATGATGTCCGAAATTGCTTCCGAGTACGAAAATACAGTTAATAGCGCGTCTGATTCTCCCGACCCTGAGGAGCCCGAAGAAGGAACTGCAGCGGCATCTGATGAAAAAGTAGCAGGTTTAAAAAGTGCTCTTCAACGAGTAGGCAAAAACGAGTTAGCTCAACTGAAAAGTGGATTGCCCCCGAATATACAAGCGGCACTAGAAATGGGGTCAAAAGACCCAGCGATACAGAATCTTCAACAAAACATTCAAGCTACCGCAAATTATTCAGCCCTAGCCACATTGGGCTTGGAAGCGGTTCCCGAGATGAAAGCAATCGACTTTAGTCAAATTACGTCCGTTCCTAGTCCCGGTCCAGTAACCGGGATAGATCCCGCTCAACAGCAAATGCAATTGCTATCTAATCAAATCGATAGCGCAGGTAAAGCAGCGAAAATAGCAGGCGCGGAAGCAGCTGCCGTGGGAACTCCCGATGGGGATTCTTTAGCTGCGTTTTTGAAATCAGTCGGTGATGCTATTGCCGATTTGCAGGAATTTATGGGCACTTTAGAAGGGTCAAGTGCTACCTCCAAATTTGCTAAAGCCCAAACATCTGCAGTTGAAGACCAAAGCCAGCTGCAGGAGGCCGCAGTATCGAACCGCGATAGTGGTGGTGGTGGCGGGTTGCTTGGTGGACTGGGTAGTGGTGGAGATATGCTTGGCGGTCTTACCAATATGATACCTGGTCTAAGCGGTCTTACTGGGATGATTCCAGGCATGGGCGATGGCGGTGGAGGTACTGGTGCAGATATGCTGAGTGGCCTGTTAGGAGGAGTCACAGGAGGTCTGGGCGGCGGAGGCGGGCTCGGAGATATGTTATCAGGTGTTATGGGGCCTTTTGAAGGCTTACCCATTATTGGAGACCTTACTAAATCGTTATCAGATCCATTTAGTGGCCTTATGGGAATGGTAGGTTCCTTAGGTAGCACGGCTATGCAGGTGATGCTGTTCCCAGCTAGCATGCTCCTAAATATGTTAGGGATGGGGGGAATCCTAGGTGGTGAAGGCGGTGGTAGTGGCATACCAATTATTGGCGATCTCATGGGAGGAGGAGGCGGTGGCGACTTGCTTGGTGGTCTAACTGGCATGATTCCAGGAATGGGCGGCGAGGGAGGAGGCGGTACTGGTGCAGATATGCTGAGTGGTGTTTTAGGAGGAGTCACAGGAGGTTTGGGCGGCGGCGGTGGCGGCGGCGACATGCTTGGCGGTCTTACAGGCATGATTCCAGGAATGGATGGCGAGGGAGGAGGCGGTACTGGTGCAGATATGCTGAGTGGTGTTTTAGGAGGAGTCACAGGAGGTTTGGGCGGCGGCGGTGGCGGCGGCGACATGCTTGGCGGTCTTACAGGCATGATTCCAGGAATGGATGGCGAGGGAGGAGGCGGTACTGGTGCAGATATGCTGAGTGGTGTTGTAGGAGGGGTCACAGGAGGTTTGGGCGGCGGCGGTGGCGGCGGCGACATGCTTGGTGGTCTTACAAAAATGATCCCAGGAATGGACGGCGGCGGCGGCACTGGTGCAGATATGCTGAGTGGTCTTGTAGGAGGAGTCACAGGAGGTCTGGGAGGCGGCGGAGGCGGCGGCGACATGCTTGGTGGTCTTACAGGCATGATTCCAGGAGGCGACATGTTAAAGGGAATCGCAGGAACTGATATCCCCGTAGTTGGCGGAGCAATCAAAGGTCTTGCAGCCCCCTTCGAAAATCTACCTCTCGTTGGCGGGATGGTGAGCTGGGCAGCAAACAATCAAGTCGGAGCTCTTTTAGGTGGTGGAGCAATTGCTCTGCTTGGGCCGGTCTGTGGCCCAATAGCAGGGGTTATTGGTGGCGGCGTAATGGGTATGGACGGATCCGGTATGGATATTCCTATTGTAGGTGACTTGTTTGGGTCCTTTGGTGGGGGAGGTAGTACTAGTAATGTTAGCGGAGGTGCTAGCTCGGGACAATCAATAGCAGCCTCGCATGCTCAAGCAGCCATCACTAAAAATCTTGCTACCGATGCAGGAGCTTCTGAGAGCGATGCCGAAATGATGGCCAATATTCAGCAATTAATTGCCATGTTGCAAAAAGCTATGGCTGCAGCTCAGAGTGGAGGCTCCATCGACGCGAGTACTGTACCTACAGGTGCAATAAAAGATGTTCTTTCAAAATTACAAGACGATGGCTTTGGAAGTACACCAAAAACAGCTGCTGCAGGAGAGGCATTTAACTCCGCAGTAAGCAAAAGTAAGTCAGGAGATATAGAGGGAATGGTTTTAGACCTTTCCCAAGCGCTCAATAACGTTGGCGTCGATACCAAAGCTTATGCAGATGCAAGCAATCAAATAGGTGCTGAGCTTGGCATGAAATCGACTGGCAGCGCTGAGCTGAATAATGCACTGAGCGGATTCATGGCCGCTTAATTGAGGCTTTAAACCATAAGCAAGGGCGTAAAAACCCCTTGCCTTTAGTTTGGATGGTAACAATGATGATTCCTAGCCATACACCTGAGCCATCTTTAAATATACCATCGCCATTTGTACCTGTAAATGTCTCTCAAGCTCCGAAAGCGACCGCTCTTCCAGTACCAGGTCCAGTTAATCCAGCTGCCTCTAATGCGGGAGTGTCAACTGCTCAGGACGTAAACAAGTCGGGAGGAATTTTCTCAAGTATAACGCAATTTTTTAAAAAAATATTCGGTATAGATAAACCGCCGTTGACTGCCCCTCAGCAGAGAAAAAACCAAATGACTAATCGAATTCCCGCTATCGTGAAAGCCTTTGGTAAAGATCCAAAAATTGCGCTGCCGACATTTGCCGCTCAAATAGTGGACGGGAAGGAAAAAAGCGGCGATCCAAAGTCGCTTTATGAAGACTTGATAAGTAAGCAGCAAATCGATTCAAAGATAGGCGCGTTACCCCATCAACTCATTCGTGATATCGATCATGCCTCTCTCTTCGTTAAGGGAATGGATATTATGAGTATTCCTAAAAATGGACAGGAGCCAGTACGTACTGAAGCATTTGGAGAGCATATAAGAAAGCAGGTTGAACAAGCCAATCCTGACGTCAATTGGCAAAAAGGTGGACACCCTGAAAAAGCGGTACTTTATGCAATGACTTCTATAAGTCAGTCAATGGAACAAACGTCTATGCAAGTTTTAATGGACAAGGTAAAAGATGCTGATCCCGATATGGATATGGTGGTTACCCAGGCCACCATTCGTCCCCAGATAGAAACTTGGGTACATAAAGGCAGAATTCACGTTACCTGCACATGTCGATATAAAATTGGGGAGCCAGGAGAAGCGATAGTTCCAAAAATTTTACAAACCACTAGGCATGTATCGATTGCCATAAATGATTCTGAGGATATCAGGCAACACCGTCAGAAGCTTACGGTCGTTGATTTGAAAAAGCATCATGCGGACCAAATTAAGGATGGAGAAGATGTGTTGCAATCGCGATTGAAGGAAATACAAAAACGGGCATCAGATAGCAAAAAGCCCTTAAAGCCCGAAATAGTTCCATTCGAAAGGGCGAATGTTCAAGCTCAATTCGTTAATGATCAAACTTTATTATTAAAAAATCAAGCACAAGAGTTGGATCCAGATAAGGATGTTAAAGTGGTTCTTTTAAAGACCTCTTAAATTTTTTAACCCATTATTTAAATTTTTTCTTAGAATGGAACAAATCGCAGGCAGTATATATCCTTACAATATCCTGCCCATGAATCAAGACGTCATTACCATTTGAGGATAACCTTTCCTGATTCTCCGGAAAGCATTGCCTTAAACCCTTTTTCAAAGTCTTTGTACTTGTAATGATGAGTAATTACAGGTGCAATATCTAGGCCACTCTGTAGAAGGTGATCTACTTTATACCACGTTGAGAAGATCTCTCTTCCATAGATTCCCTTCAAAGTAAGACCCTTAAAAATGACCAAATCCCAGTTAATGGCAGTGTTGGGGGGAAGAATGCCCAGCAAAGCAACCTTTCCTGTGGGCTGCATGGCTTCGAGAAGCGAGTTTAAACCCGCTGGGAAGCCGGACATTTCCAGTCCTACAGTGAAGCCTTCATCGATACCTAGATCTTTCATAACAGCATTGAGATCTGTATTGGACACATCTACAGCTGCTGAACAACCCAATTTTTTTGCGAGCTTGAGGCGATACGGATTGATATCGGTGATCACCACATGGCGCGCGCCAGCTTTTTTAGCAATGGCGATTGCCATGAGGCCTATTGGACCTGCGCCAGTGATCAGAACATCCTCTCCAACCAGATCAAAGGATAGAGCCGTGTGAACTGCGTTACCTAACGGATCAAAGATTGTCGCCAGGTCGTCGGGCACAGAATCGGGAATAGGGTAAAGGTTGAAAGCGGGGAGTGTAAAAAATTCAGCAAAACAACCGTCGCGATGTCTGCCCAGGCCGATCGTTTCACGGCAGACATGTGCAGCACCGGTACGGCAGGGGCGGCAGCGTCCGCAGATAATGTGGCCCTCGCCAGTCACTTTCTGGCCTAGTGTGTAGCCCTTGACATTTTTGCCCAATTCAGCGATTTCACCTAGGAACTCGTGACCAATAATTGTGGGAACCTTCACATCATTTCTAGCGAAAGCATCCCATTTGTAGATGTGTACATCGGTACCACAAATCGCGGTCTGGATGGTTTTGATGAGCACTTCATCATCACCTGGCTTAGGGACAGGAACATTCTCTAACCACAAACCAACTTTTGCGTGCTTTTTTACAAGAGCCTTCATGGACAATCCTAAGGTTATTTTTATTAGGTATGAGCTGCTAGATTCCCAATGACTCCTAGCTCCGTTCCGACTGCCGCAAATGCCTCAATCGCCCGGTCGATATCTTGCGTCGAATGTCCAGCAGACATTTGCGTTCTGATGCGAGCTTGTCCCTTTGGAACAACAGGGAATGAAAAGCCAATCACATAAACATGGTGTGCTAGCATACGCTTAGCGAACTCTTGCGCGAGCTTGGCATCGCCGAGCATTACCGGTATAATGGGGTGGTCTCCAGGGACAAGCTTGAAGCCCAATTTAGTCATTTTTTCGCGGAAATAACGACTGTTTTCATGTAGTTTCAGGCGAAGGTCGTCTCCGCTTGCTAGCAGTTCAATCACTTCGATGCTCGCTGCAGCGATACTAGGAGCCAGTGTATTAGAAAATAAGTAGGGTCTCGAGCGTTGTCTCAGATATTCTACAATCTCTTTGCGAGCAGCGGTATAGCCGCCAGAGGCACCACCTAAAGCCTTTCCTAAAGTACCCGTGAGAATGTCGATACGCCCCATTACGTCACAATATTCTGGAGTTCCACGACCATTTTTGCCCATGAAACCAACGGCATGGGAATCGTCAACCATGACAATCGCGTTGTAGCGATCAGCTAAATCACAAATAGCCTTTAAGTTGGCGGTGATACCATCCATGCTGAAAACACCATCGGTTGCAATAAGACGTCTTCGGCAATGTTGTGTTTCCTTTAGCTTGGCTTCCAGATCTGCCATATCGTTATTGGCGTAGCGAAACCGCTGAGCCTTGCATAAACGGATTCCGTCGATAATGCTTGCGTGGTTTAATGCGTCGCTAATAACAGCATCTTCAGCTTCAAGAATGCATTCAAACAAACCGCCATTTGCGTCGAAGCAGGAGGAATAAAGTATCGTATCTTCCATCCCCAGAAATGCTGAAAGGTGAAGTTCAAGTTGTTTGTGAAGCGTTTGAGTTCCACAGATGAACCGTACGGAAGCCATCCCAAAGCCATTAGTATCATAACTGCGTTTAGCAGCTTCAATGAGCTTGGGATTGTTGGCTAGGCCTAGGTAGTTGTTGGCACAGAAATTGAGAACTTTATGTCCACCAGATATCGTTATCTCCGCTTGCTGTGGAGATGTGATTTCACGCTCTTCCTTGTATAGTCCCTGAACTTTGATATCCTCGATTTGCTGTCTGAGATCGCTGAGAAATTTGTCATCCATGAGATTTCATCCTTTTCGATCGAATTTTACCGACGTTCAAATGAGAGTGGGGATGTTAGTGGAATCGTTGGTTTAGATCAAGGATGGAAAAAAGACGAAGCGTGTAGCGCCGCTTCGCCGAAGCGGCAGTCTATTTGTAATTGGGATTAGGCTTGTCTGCCTCGGCGAGGCAGACCCTGTTTGTAGACGAATCAAGTCTGCCTTTTCCTATGTGGTGCTGCCTCGCCGAGGCAGCAAAGGTTTGTAACACAGGCTCTTTAGCTTCTGTTGGGATAGAGTTGTCTGCCTCGGCGAGGCAGACCCTGTTTGTAGACGAATCAAGTCTGCCTTTTCCTATGTGGTGCTGCCTCGCCGAGGCAGCAAAGGTTTGTAACACAGGCTCTTTAGCTTCTGTTGGGATTAGGCTTGTCTGCCTCGGCGAGGCAGACCCTGTTTGTAGACGAATCAAGTCTGCCTTTTC
>CAYTFC010000046.1:12681-24105 GCA_964436955.1 uncultured bacterium
GCCTCGCCGAGGCAGCAAAGGTTTGTAACACAGGCTCTTTAGCTTCTGTTGGGATAGAGTTGTCTGCCTCGGCGAGGCAGACCCACAAGGAAAAGGCAGACTTTTGTAGGGATTGGGTTTGTCTGCCTCCCACAAGGAAAAGGCAGCTTTGCCCTATTTAAGCTGATCGATGATTTTAGGAATATTGGCTTTCACTATTTTGTTATAGCCCGATAGCTTTTTGGCTTTTTTAGTCGTTGGATTGGTGATCACCAATGTCGGCGTTTCGTCAACACCATATTTCTCGGCGACCTTTTTGAAATAGCGCTGACCCTGACCTACTTCAGAATAATCGAGCTGTTGGTAGGTTGTGCCGTTCTTCTGAGCAAGTGCGTCAATGTCGGCCTCGGCAGGGGAATGATTGCGTTCTGCTAAATCCTGTAACGATTCACGCAGCTTGAGATATTGCGCCTTGTTTTTCAGCATAAACGATAGATTGTAGGGAACAAAGTTTTCTGAGTCCTCATGGATCGGTACGTCGATGAAGAAGAACTTTGCTTTAGACATGATCGTGCCATAATGCTTAGCGAGCTCGGGCTCAGCCTTACGACAAGCAGGGCAAAACCAATCCGTAAAAAGATACACCTCAACAGTACTCTTTTGATTCCCAAAAACCGGGGTTTCCCCTTTGCTATTGGGTTCTGCGAAAGAATGCTCGGGCTTTGCAACTCCCACCAAAGCAATAGTAAAACCCACCATTCCGGCAGTGAATGCGGTCATGCTGCTTAATATTTTCCTTAACATGGAATTTCTCCTCTCCACTGGGTCGTTGATTTTCTCAGACAACACAATCGACCGTACGATGAAAAGTAACCCGATGAGCGCTACTGTGGCGGCAATCGTGAGGCAAAGAGGACACCAATGTCCAATTATGTATTTTTGAACGTAAATAAAGCGTAATTCCGCTCCAATCGCACTGGCAATCATGAGGTGGACTGCGCTAAGCAGCCACGGCCAACGTCCTGAAAGCAGGAACGCGGCCATCGCTGACACAAAAAAAGCGATGCCAAATATCTCAAAGTGATAACCAAACATGCGGTAATGATGCGCTTCGGCACAGGCAGAACTACAAAGTTGCCAAATAGAGACAAAACTGAGTGCTAAGCCCAAAACTAGCAGGCCATTAATTGAGCCATCCATGTAGCGTGGGCTTGGGGGCGATGCTCTACAATGGGACTCGGTAGCTTCCATAATCTGGGCAACCCTCGCAAAATAGCTAAGAAATCATCAATAGAGTTTAATTTGAATTTTAGGCTTGGGCGGGTTTATGTCAACCCGCTTGCAAACTATCGTACCCATATTTTGCGATCGCCGCGAAGATAAAGCCAAATATTGACCATATCTATCAGCAGCGCCCCGCTATTTATTAGGATAAGCGCACGCATCCATATTCCAAAGAATGTGTCTGCGGGAAAGGCCCCTAGCCGGATCCAAAAAAAGTAGATCAAGGGAAACCATAGGGCATGTCCAATACTTACCAATCGAGTATAGCCTGTGAGGGCGGTAAGAGAGGTCATTGCAATGATGTTAACAAGAAATACACCCAAAGCGACTTGGGCTTCTAAGACATTAACGAACAAAAGAGGAATGGCAAAGTTCACAACTGTAAGAACCAGGGTCAGTATCTGATTAAGGAACGACATGTGTCGAACACCCTTAAGCAGGTCAAAAAAGGCTCGCATTAGAACTCCTATGATAAGTTAGCATCATGATAGCTCGACTGCTGGATTTGGCTGCAACATAATTCGTCTTTCAGTTTTCAGGATTTCCACCACTTAGGAGGGTGTCATCAAAATAAATGAATTCTTTACTCATGCCGCTGCGGCGAAATGGCGCACGATGTGTAACAAATAGTGCTGTGGCTTTTAATCTCCCTCTTCAGTATAATATTTGCTTCATTACAGAGGTAAATGCATGCTTCAAATCTATCAGGAAAAGAAACCACCCGAGCCGGTTCACGAAGAGGGCCAGCCGCCTAACTTTCGCTTAGGTGGAAATAAGCTTTATTTTATCAGCTTGGGCTGTCCGCGTAATCGCGTTGACACTGAAGTGATGCTAGGGATTTTGCTACAAGCCGGCTATGAAGTTGGGCAACAGATAGATGAAGCAGATTACTTGATCATTAACTCATGTGGATTTTTGGAAGCCTCGCGTCAGGAAACCTTGGCAACGGTTGGTGAAGCTTTAGCTTCTCGCAAGCAAGGGGCTAAAGTCATCGTTACCGGTTGCATGGTTCAAACGCATAGCAAAGATATTCAAGAAGCGCATCCCAACGTGGACTTTCTCTTGGGTTCTGGCGATGTAGAAGGTATTTTAAAGGCTGTTACATCTGACGAACAAGGCGCACTTATCACATCTGCGCGTAGCTATCTTGAAGCAGGTGAAGTGCCGCGTCAGCTTTCGACTCCTCGCCACTTCGCTTACCTTAAAATCGCCGAAGGGTGCCGCAAACGCTGCTCTTATTGCATTATTCCAGACATCAAGGGCCCGCTAAAGAGTAAGCCCGTCGAACAGATCATTAAAGAATTCCGTGTGTTACGCCAGCGCGGCGTCAAAGAAATCGTGCTTATCGCTCAAGATTTGGGCGACTGGGGCAAAGACCGTGGCTATCGCAAGGTAGACGGCCTGATTTTCTTGTTAAAGGAAATCCTCAAGGAACCAGGTGATTACTGGTTGCGTCTTCTCTATTTGTATCCGGACGAAATCAATGATGAACTCATTCAGCTGATCAAGAGTGACCCACGCATCTGTCGTTACCTGGACATGCCAATTCAGCATGTTAATAATGACCTTCTAAAATCCATGCGTCGCACCACATCTAAAGAAGATATCATTCGCTCGATCACGACATTACGTCGAGAGATTCCTGAAGTTTCCATTCGTACCAGCTTGATCGTGGGCTTCCCAGGGGAAACCAAAGAGCATTTTGAAGAACTTACTCAGTTCATCCAAGATTATCCACTAGATAACGTGGGCATCTTTGCCTTTTCACCAGAACCTAATAGCCACGCCATCACGTTGCCTGATCAATTGCCAGAAGCCGTGAAGGGTAAACGTCAGCGGCACTTGGCCAAAGTACAGCAAAAGGTTGTAGAAAAGCTAAACCGCAATCATGTGGGTAAAACGGTTCGTGTTATTGTAGAAAGTTATCACCCAGAATCCCGCCATTTAATGCAGGGACGCCATCAAGGGCAGTGTCCTGAAATTGATGGAGAGGTCATTATTAATGATGTTAGACACATCACTGCTTTTGGTGAGTGGTATGATGTCGAGATCACCGATGCTGTGGGATATGACTTAGTTGGGCACGTTGTGACCTCTGCATAAGACAAAAGGGACGAAAAAGACAAAGGACCAAAGGGACAAAAAGGACCTAAAGGACTTCGGAAAAAGGACTTAAGGGACAAATGATGCACGGTTTTCTGTCCTTTAGGTCCTTTTCGTCCCTTTGGTCCTTTTACTATTCTTTCGTGAGTTTTCCTTCTCGTGATAGCAGAATGGCGATTGGCCGGGTTTGCTTAAAGTTTCCCAAGATAATATTGGCAATCACCATAATGGGAACACATAGGAACATGCCTGTGATTCCCCACACTTGACTCCACACAGCTAACGACAGAATAATCACCAAGCCGCTAAGGTTGAAGGTTGCCCCCATCCAACGCGGTTCTAAGATATTTCCAATATAAAATTGTACTGAACAGAGCAGTATGGTGACGATAAAGAATGGACGCAGTGTATCGAATTGAACAAGCGTCAAGAGACATGGAAAGACTGTGGCAATGATTGAACCAATGGTGGGTATGAAGTTTAGGATAAAGATGAGCATGGCCCAGAAGTCTGCGAAATCTACTCCTACTGCACGAAGAATGATGTAGCTGCAAGTCGCCGTCAAGAAACTTGTGAAGGTTTTAAGTTGTAGGTAGCTCTGAATTTGAGTGGCGATCTTTTGCACGAGAATTCGAGCTGAATGTAGCCGACTTGCGTTAGGCATCAATGCCGCGAGCTTGAGATCAAAGGAATGATATTCCAACAGCAGAAACAAAACATAGATAATGATGATGCCCGCATTTTGAGCGATAGATCTAGCAAGAAGGGCAAAGCTTGATGCGAGTGTAACCAAATCAAAACGTCCAAAAAGATCAGAGAGATCGGGTGGTTGTTCATAACCAATCAGCTGGAATCCTTCAGTTGCAAGGTGAGAAAGTCTTTGTTGATATGCGGGAGCCATTTCCACAAGACTGTTTACATTTGCACGAATGACTGCCATCACAACCCAGCCAGCTCCAATGCATAATGCGAAAGCTCCTAGAAAGCACAGGCTATTGGGCAAATGCCTGCCAACGAATGGAACTTTGCTCACAACGGTTGCTAATGTAATGATTAGGTACCAGACGACAATAGCAATCACCAATGGAATCAGCAGATTTTGCCAAACATTCAATACGAAAAATATGAGGACTGTTGTAGCAAAAACCACTGGATAAAGCAGAAACTGTCTAATTTGTTCCAAATTGGTCATCCTTTATGTAACGTATGAGTTTGTGTGTATCGCAGGAAAATAGTGAGTATGTCAATATCTACGAATTAACCGGGATAATCTGTGATGCGTTTTTTTGCATATCTACTCGTCGCTGGTATGGCTTTAGGAGCCACGTGTTGTCGCACCTCCCCTCGTACGGTTGCTGAAAGCCTAAACCTTGTCACCAAGACTGGCTATCGCTCCTGGGACGTTCAGGATGCCATACGCAGCAAAACATTGCAATGCGAGGTGTGGTACCCGGTTGATGCAAAAGCATCTTCCAAGCCGGTTACAGATAGTTCTTTCAAGCGTGCGGAGGCCGCCATCGATGCGCCAATAGCACCTGCTGAACGTCCTTATCCGCTCATCCTTTTGGCGCCCAGCTTTGGTTTTGGTCCCGATAGTCTAGCTTGGCTAGCTGAAATACTGGTATCGCATGGCTATGTTGTTGCGGGTGTACGTCACGACGATATTTCCCTAGATGGAACACCTAACATGGATTTGTGGCAACGTCCCCAGGACATCACAGCACTCCTTAACTCTATACTCACCTCCACTTTAGCACCCGACATTGACGAGCACCGTATCGGGCTGGTGGGTTATGATGCTGGCGGTTTGTCCGCTGTTTGGCTAGGAGGCGGAGTCGCCAATAGCCTCGAGATAAAGGACTTAATGCCTACCAAAGAGGATGCTAACCTGCAATCTTTCAAAGCATACGAGAGTGTTATCGCAAAAGAAGACGTGACTAAGTGGAAACAGGTCTATCGAGATCCGCGTATCAAAGCATACTTTTTAATGGCTCCTTCATGGGGTTGGTTGTTTAAGGAGTCCGATTTTAAAAACATGCCAGTTTCTGTTTTCGTAGTCGCGGGGACTGATGACAACGAGGTGGACACTTCACGCAATGCTGTTCATTACGCACAATGGATTCCACAAGCGCAGTTCAAGGAGCTTCATGGGCACGCTGGGCATTGGGAATTTTTGGGAGAATTCACCCCACGCGGTGCTACAGCAGCCAAAAGCTTCTTGCCCGTCGAAGCAATCCCCAACCTGCCATTAGAGCATCGCCGTCGCATTGTGCATCAAGAAGTGGGCACGCTTGCCGTAGACTTTTTTAACCATCATCTGCCTGAGACAGAATAATCGAAGGAGGACATATCATGTTACAAAGCCCGTCATCAGCTACCACGGATAGGGAACTTTCCGATTTCGAGACGGCTCTCCGTCATGAAGGCTACCGATTAAATCTACCTCCGGAAGAGGCTAAAGAGCTCATGAAGGATAACTTTAGCAGTGCCTCTCTTCAACGCTTTGAGGCTTTGATGGCGCTTCGAGTGCATCGCCCTTACGGGGCTGACGAGCTGTATTCGGTTGTTGAAACGCTCGATGAAGCTGCGCTCTTGCTAAGCCCACAAGCCCATATTACCAGCGCCTGTGGGCAGCAGTTGTATCGCAAGCTCAAGGAGATACTGACTCCAGGAATGTCCGTGGCCGATATGGGCTGTGGAGTAGGGTCTTGGACGCGATGGATGGCCCAGCACTTTACCAATAATACGTTCACTGGGTTTGATCGTCATGATGGCTTGATGGACATTGCAATGAGCGCTTCTAAATTTGATAACTGTCAATATTCTCTGGCGGAATATACCGATTTATCTCCTGCTTACGGCTCGTTTGATATCATTTCCTCATTGTTGGGCATCGACTTCGATCCAGGACAATTGCCGAAACAGCGTGAGGTTCTTCACGCGCTAGACGCCACATTGCATCCTATTTGCGGTTATTTTAGGAATCTTGCCGCCTCAGCGTTTGGCGGTTGGAAGCGTGTCATGCGTCCAGATGGCGTTATTATGGTCACCTTGCGGCTTCCCAGTTTTGAATCGTGGTATGGCTGTTTGATGGGAGCCCGCGATGTGGGACTTTGCTTTAATGCAGAGGCAAGCAGCTGTGTTGCGGTAGGTAAGCAACGCTTTCCTTTGTTAGTGCTACAGCATGCTGAGAGCATGGAAGCTCTAAATCTTGATGAACTTCTAACTTGGTGGGTAGATCGCACCGGCGCTAGCGCTGAAGCGCAAGTGTTGGTCGACACTGCAGCTCTTTGGCGTTATCGAAAACTCAAGGATAGGCAGATCCTTGACCAAAGCGAGACGCAATATGATGATGGTCATATCCTCATCAAAGAAACGGGCTTAGCCGCGGGAGTTGGTTATGTTTATGAATACGCGACCACACTATATAGGCGCTTGGAGTGTATTCCTAAAGAGCGTTTAAAGGAAGTTAATAACCCAACCTATAGCATTGAATAATATTTTTTAATCTTAACAAATTTTGCAATTTAGCCTTTCCTTCTGGTATAGTGTGGATCGATCGTACCGATCAACATAATGGAGGGATAATATGAATAACTTATCGACATGTGTAGCCAACATTTGCTGGAAATCGTGTTGGGAAGCGTCTAGTGACGTCGCTTACGCAAGCTTGCCGCTTCTAGGCGTAGCCGCTGGAGCTGCCGTTTTAGTTGGAGTCGCAAAGTATTGTTTTGGAAACATTAACATCGCATTGGAAATGAAGCGTAAGGCTGCTGATTTATTCGCGAGAGACCTGCGTTACCATCGTCAAAAGAGCAGTGAAATGACCCAAGGGGTTAGTATGGCTACGGTGGCTATGGCTGCGACAATGATGGCAATGCTAGTTCTAAAAGCTCTTCCCATATTGGGAGTGGTTGCGGGCATAGTAACGTTGGGCGGGATTGGCTTAGGTGCTGTATTACTGACCAACATGATTCATGAGCGTCTTGTTGTCCATGATGGCAGAGCGCACTAGCTGCAAGTTGGCAAGGCCATTGACTTGCTACCTAATTCAGCAATATAGGATTAGGTAGCGCATTTTTTTAGGAGTCATCATGGCGGTTGCTACATTTGGTGCGGGGTGCTTTTGGGGAATCCAAGATGCTTTTCGGCAGCTCCCTGGTGTTACAAGGACTACTGTAGGTTATGCGGGGGGCTCCGTCGCTAATCCCACCTATAAGCAAGTGTGTTCAGGAACCACAGGTCATGCCGAAGTGGTTCAACTCGAGTTTGATCCCACACAAATCAATTACGATCAGTTGCTTACTATTTTTTGGTCTATTCATGATCCCACCACGATGAACCGTCAAGGCCCAGACGTGGGGAGTCAGTATCGTAGTTTGATTCTGTATTATGATGCGGAGCAGGAGGCGATTGCCAAGGCTTCGCTGGAGCAGTTGCAGACGCGAATTCGTAAGCAGATTGTCACAGAGATTAAGCCTGCGGGCCCATTCTATCGCGCTGAGGAATACCATCAGTGCTATCTACAAAAGAAACAGGGTAGTTAACAACTGCAAGTCGGGTTTTAAACAGATTGTACTATCGGCTTAAGTCTGCGTCGATCGATGGCAAGCAATGCTATTGCTAGCAAAAGATAGGCATTCACCACAAATGGGAACGTGATATCCCAAGGTTTGTTGTAGCCTGTTGGCAACTTGGCTTCCAGGTTTAACGCTTGCTTGGTCTGTTCCACTGCATTTTGAAGGGATTGCATTTCATTTGGAAAAACGTAATCACTCAGGACCTGCAGTTCACTGTGCAATGTCAAAGTATCACCCTTACCGAAATGGCTAACAGAACAATCCATCATTGAACTGCGAATATGCTCATGTGCTTTAGCAATATCCCATTCATGGCCGGGTGTGATGACGTGAATAGTCTCCACAATATGGGTACGTGAATTTAATGCTAAGGGGGTTTTTCGGGATTCCACAGAAAAGCTCGGTAAATGTGATACTGTTTGCAATGCGCGCGTAGCAAATTCTTTGAAGCGACCGTGCTCTGAAAGGTTCCAAAGATTATTAATACGGTAGTGTTCTTTAATGAGTATCTCGTTGGTCATTCTGTTGTCAGAGATCGTTGTAGGTGACACGACTGTCACTTGACCGTGCAGAGAAGTGAGCTCACTAATTAGTCGTTCACGCGTACTTTGAGTTCCTTGCTGACTGAGAACGCGCCGCAGTTCGTTCGCGGCGGAGCCGTGAATGACGGTTTCAACCCAAAGGGATGTTTCAAGTTTATCAGGCCATGCAAAGTACGTAGATGTTGTTGCGATATCTGGATGGGAGTCTACATGTCCTAGACACGTGAGCTCTCGGCTCATTCCATCGAGAAGAAGGGCGCGTTGATAGTTAGCGCATTCCCCTTGATCGAGTGAACCACCTTCATGCGATGCGGATGGATCTACCCAAAAACTCTGCTCCCCAATCTTCACATTAACAATAAGATGGTCAAAGGGAGCGGGAGAAGGGTGCCAATTGCCCACAACTTGCTTATATTTTTTGCTAACGGCTGCGGGAATAGCATGGATATTCATGCCTTTCAAAAGGGCCGTTAGGGCATAAGCCTTATCTGTACTTGTGGCTACACGACCCCCAATAATTGTGGTTAGACTGGCTGGAATTAAAAGCTCTAACGGGTCTTCCGCAATTAAGGCGATGTCATCCTGTACAAAACGCAATGCTGCCAGGGCTTGTTGCTCTGGCGTCGTATATTGGCTTTCCCACTGCTGACATAGTTCTTGTATATTAGACGGAAGTTGCTTAGGCAAATGGAATAGACCGCGACCCCATCTTGAGACATCTACCCAATTTTCAAAATCGCTCACCTGTACCCATGAATAGTCTTCATACCATAAAGGCACTTCACTTTCATGGTGGCATGCGGGCACGTTCACCGCATTCCAGACGCACTCCCAACCATCACCTTCAAGACTATGTTTAACTGGTTCTAGCGTGGCGTTATGTCCTTTGCTATAGATGCGGGATGCGTCGCTACCCAACACGCGAAAGTAGATACGTTCAACGGGATGGGAGTATTGAAAGAAGCATTCCTCTACGACACGTCCGAAATCTGCAGGGTTTCTACCTTTAGTGGAATAGCTATATTCGATGACGTCTCCTTCAAAAAGCTCATCAATAAGAACCATTAGAGACCAGTTCTTTGCTTTTGTGGGGTCCGGCATAAGGTGGAAATCGTTTCGACAGGCTAAGTCAAAGACTTTTCCATGACGATGTCTGCAAATTTTATGTATAGAAATTGCTTGAAATGACGGATCGAAGGGGAATTCTATCAACGCATGCTGGCGGATTCCTTCTACCGACAACACTTTTTTAGCAATGTGGTAGTAGGTTGTTTCGGCATCGAGATTGACTTGTTTATCAATCAAAAGAATTTGAACATCCGCGCCATTGTCTTGCGATGCTATTGGGACTGTTAATTCCGTTATCCATCGTGGAGGCAGTTCTTGATACAAGGCAGAAAGCGGAGCCAATTCCTCTAGAGGGATTAGGGTAAGCTTAGCGTGATGCTTTAACACAGGATCGTCGTAAAGAGGCCGACCCGGTCCCGCGGCACCCAGAAACTCAAAGCATGCCAAGAATAGTAAAGCCCAACGAGCCATCATAATTACTCCTAGAGGCAGAGATTGTATGCTCGTTAGGCTTTTGGGGCAATCCCTACCTTAGACATCAGGATAAGATTTTTTTGAAAAAAAGCGGTGTTCATTTGCAGTCTTAGCTCTTTTTTTCTGCTTACACTTGGTTGATGTCTTTTTCGTCTTCTTGCAAGACAGGATCGGCACAATATAACACTTGCTCGTTGTTGTGATAAACGGCCCAGGAGGTGATGAAGCTGGTAAAGACTGTTAAAACATAACGATCCCCGATGTACATTTTCGCATCCCCCATTGAATTCAGTACGTCAATTCGCCATATTGTCTGGCCTTTTATCTCTAAGAATTTTTTCTTAAACTCCATTTGCTGATGCAAACAGACCTTAGAATAATAGTCCCCCGACCCAAGTACATATTTCCCATCTCGTTCTAACCGCCATGGGCAGTTTTCAAAGCCTATATAGGTACCTTTTTCCTGGATAAAATATGAAGGTGTACGATGGTCACTATACATTAAGTAGTTGATAGTAATGCCGCTTGGAGATAAGTCTACTGTTTGGCACACTTCCTCTTTTACCGCTATTTTAGCGCCAAATTCTGTAACCTTTTGAATAGATTCTTCGTCATCACAATTAATTCGAAAATTAGGTTTACCAGGTGCTTTAATTGGCAAGCAACTATCATCCATCCAGTCGAAAAATGTTGTAAATTGATATCCTTCTTCGAAGGTTATTTTGATATCTAAATATTTGGAAATGAATTTAATGGATTCAAATTTAAGTCCGATTAACCTATTCAAATGTTTTTGAATAAATGCATGGTGATCGCAAGAACCCGTAATTAAGTGATCATGTTGCGTAAGTCGAAATGGGGTATTCAAATTGATAACCCATTCTTTCACGTCTTCGATAATTATCTCTTTACCATTGAAGAAAGATCTAGGCTTGGTATCTCCAAACCCTAAAAAGACTCCACCACCTAATAAATATCGAGCTTGACTAGCCGGGCGATAGCGAAGGTCCTGTTTGATCCAATGTAGTAGTTCATAAAATAGAGCTTCATTCATTCATAAATCTCCCTAGCACATTCAAGAACTTCATCATAGTTGTAGCCTTGTTTCGAAATTTCTCTATGAAGACTATCCTGATCTTTTTCGGTTCTGGTTTTACCGGCTTCACGAGCAGCTTGCCTTCCCGCATCGTTGGGTTGCCGATTTTGATGCTCGTTAGCTGTACGTTGCCTACTTTCCCTTGCCTCACGTTCTATTTGTGCTCTGCTGGGCTTATGACCAGGATGGTGCTCATCTTCATCATCGTCATAGTGCGGATTCCTTCCTGAGCGGGTGCCGGAATAGTGGGCTTCCTCATCAAAGTCATCGTCCAATCCCTCATTATTCATGATAGAGT
>CAYTFC010000047.1:0-9714 GCA_964436955.1 uncultured bacterium
GCACCTGATATATCGCTATGAGCGCTAGATGAAGTTTTGGTAGCAATCAGGGTCTTAGCTTAACCTTTTATATCCTATCACAGAAGCACACACCATCGCGACTATTGGGCCAACGAGAATATAAAGGGGTTCTGCTAATTGGCTTTGGACTAGTGTATTTCCCACGCTTAGCCATACAAATAGGCTGAATAATCCAAAAATACTTACTGCAAAAATAAAAAATACGCGTAAAGGCCGTCGATGGGCCACGCAAAATGGCGCAGGAATTAACAGCGCTATGAAGCAAAGCCAAGGCATGACCAGTTTCTTGTAAAATGCCGCTTCTATTTGAGCACGGTCGTAGCTGACAGCATCATCAGCATTAGGTAAACGCTGCCATAACTGTGTTAGCGATCTTTCAGCGGGAAGTGTCAAGGCTTCGGCTAGGTCTTCTATGTTGAAGTGCATATCCGGAAAACTCACCTCTGCTAAAGTCTCAGTGGGCAGCATTAGCCCATCCTTGTTGCGCTGTAAGCGCTCCACATGTAGTCCTTTGGGGGGGGAAGGCTCAGGGGTGAGGTAGCGAATACGATAAATATCATCAAAAGAACGGACCCAATAGCTCTGCACAAACCGTTCCCTAGAATGATCGAAGGCAACGTATAGCAATCGACTTCCATCGTTAAGTGGATAGCTATGTACCATCTGTTTGCTTCCGCGAGATTCGCCTGCCGCGTATTTGTCTTCGATCCGATTGATCGATTGTAATGAATGAGGTAACAGCCACTGAGTATTGACGTAAATAAAAGTTGTCCCTAATAACCCCACCCAAACTAGAGGTATAAGCAACCTACTCATTGCATGTCCCGAAGCGCGCATCGCTACTAGCTCTTGACGTAGATTGGATTGACATACAGTTTTTATGCCAGCCAGTAGCAAAGCGAAAGGCACCAGCACTTCTAAGCGATTGATGAAAATATAGGCATAATAGTGGCTCAGATCACTGAAACTAAGCCCCAGACTAGAAGCCCGGCTAGTGTAGTCAATGATAACATAAAGACCAAACAGACAACTTAAAATGAGTAGAAAAATCTTAACGAGCTCGAATAAAAAATAGCGATGCAGAATGGTCATATCGTTCTGCCTTGGCTAACACGTGAGAGCGCGCGACAGCTGCACGCAATGATTAAGACATGTGGCAGAAGGTAGAGAGCTAAAGCTACGTAGCAGTGACCATGAAGGCTTTTAGCTGAAAAAAAGCACATTAAATAGGTGGTGGACAATGCAATGACCCAGATCAGTCCGTGGCTAATTTGCCGTGGCGATATGTGCGTGCCAAACGCTAGACCCATGAATGTGAAGCTAAATACAGCAATTGCTAAGGAAAGGCGGCGAGCGATTTCGGAGTAGCATGCATCTAATTTTTGGTTCAGCTTCTGAACGGTCTTAATAGGAAGTTGAAGTAACTCAGCGCTAGCTAGCTCTAACCGATAATCTTGTATGCGACTACGTAGCAATGCCATTTTTAGATAATCATCTTTGGGTTGCCATGCCCCTCGACCTAGCAAAAAACCCAAGTCCCACGTGGGAAGTATGAGTGTTGCCGCATTCTCTACAAGTAGTCTATTTTCATCGCTTCCAGATTCGCCCTTTATGGTTGAAATAAGCGTCAGATTCTTGCCGCTGAGAGAGGCATTTGTTGATGTCAGTTCACTGAGCAGGGAAAGATCGATACCTTGGTTGCGGCGGTCATAGCTGGCGATCAGTACGTTTTTAGCGACGTCACCCGATTTAAAACCGCCTTCTGCATGAGCATAAATGCCTTTAAGGCGAGTCAATTTTTCGTTTTGAAGAAGCACTAGTGGATTTAAAGCTTTTATTTCTCGCTTAAGAACACGTTTCATCAAGTGAGAATGAGTGGCAACTTCAGAAATTATATAAAAATTTCCAATACTCAATGCAGACGCCATTAAAAGCATCGGCGTTGCCACATGAGCGAGGCTATAACCACAGGCGCGTAGCGCGGTGAGTTCGTAAGATCCAGACAACCGTTGCATTAAGATCATGGTAGAGATCAACGCTGAAATCGGAATCGCAATCGGCAAAATATAGGGAATTTGGAATAGGATAAATCGTAAAAGATAGGGGAAACTCGCCCCTAACGATGCGAATTGAGCAATCTCATCCATGCGCGTGGTTAGCAGAACCGCGACAAAGGAAACGACGCAAAGCACTAGCACCTTCAAGTACTGTCCGAGCAAAAAGCGCCAGACGGTTGGCATGTAATCCACATGATTTATTAATACTGGGAACGAAACGATACACCAACCAAACGATTTGCACAACCTGTAGCGCTGCTTCGCCGACGCGGCAAGTTGGGTTTGAAATTGTAAAAGGACATAAAAATGTCCATTCAGATATGTTTATGCGGTTCGCGCAAACATTTTGATGGGATAGGCGTATGACTGCTTTAAAACAACTGGCTACTGATTATGCAAATGGTGTTTGGAATGAGAAGAATATCGATACAGTCGATCAACTAGTACACCCTAATGTGGTCATTCACAGTCTTCTGGGCGATTTCTATGGTCCGCAGGCTATGAAGGATGTTGTTCATGCCTGGTTAAACGGGTTTCCAGATTTGCGCGTTGATAACGACATGGTGATTTCTGAGAACGATCTTGTGAGCATTCAATGGAGAGCCTCTGGGACACACCAGGGTGAATTCAAGACGAAACAGCCAACAGGCAAGAAAGTCTCTTACCATGGAGTCACAGTTTATCGCATCCAAGACAACAAAATCGTGGAATATTGGGCCTACCTTGATATGCATCACCTACTGAGTCAAATATAGTCCGGTGGATCTTACAAATCGTCTAAATGCCCAAATTGCTTCCTTTTTGCGTGCCTACCACGATCGTGATAGGCCCATAGCATTAGCGTTGTCTGGTGGACCAGATTCCTTAGCACTTTTCCATCTACTACTGCTGCACAAAAATATTTTAGATTTGCATGTACTTCATGTAGACCATAGCTGGAGGCCAGAAAGCTCTCAGGAAGCGGAGGTCCTTCGACAGCAAGTGGAATCTTTCGGTTTTACCTTTCACCTTTCTGTATTAAAAGAAGGTTTGCCTTCACGCAATGCTGAAGATGCTGCACGAGAAGCGCGTCATTGTTGTTTTCGCGAACTTACTCAAGCGATCGGCTGTCAAGCCATCATGGTGGGGCATCAAGCCGATGATTTGGCTGAGACCATGCTGAAGCGCTTGTTTGAGGGAGCTTCTCTTACTAATGGCTCACCAATGTGCCCAGTTACACAAATGGACGGGTTTACTCTTTGGCGTCCATTGCTTCAAGCAGCTAAAAAGGACCTGGTGGCTTGGTTGGAACAACGCAATATCACAGCCTTTGTGGATAGCACAAACTCTGATTCCAAATATCTCAGAACGCGACTACGACATACAATTCTGCCTCAGATTGCGGAATCATTTGGTAAAGAGATTGCGCGGCCTTTAGCGTCCATTGCAGCGGAATGTGAAGAACTACATGTGCTGTTGAACTCCAAGCTTTCTCTTTGGCTACGGAAGATTGAGCGCGGGCTTGAACTGGACTTAACGCAGTCTTCGGATTTGCACGATATCGAGATAAAGTATCTGATACGACGGTTGTGCGAAAAGGCTGGTTTCGTTTTATCTAAGGATGCCCTTACAACGGCTTGTAATCTTATAAAAAGCAACGAAGCAAACCGTCAAGTCGGAACAAAAACTGGTACGCTTTATATAGATTGCAAAAGAATAAATATAATTTTTAATGCAAAGAGGGAATAAGAAATAATTTACACAACTGTTTATGTTATCGTTGCGAGTTGTGAGGCACGAAACGCTTCATAGGTGAGTTTTAGACCTTCTTTCAACGATGTCCGTGCTTTCCAGCCCAAGGAATGAATTTTGTTGACGTTAGTCATTTTCTGAGGTGTTCCATCCGAAATGGCATCATTCCAGACAATGTTGCCTTTGAATCCCACCGTATTAGCAATGAGGGGAGCAAGCTCAGCAATTGTGATATCTCTACCAAAGCCAACGTTAATTAAGGGTGGCTCGTGCTCATCGAGAAGGCTTGTGTAAACGGGTTCCGCGAGATTGAGCAGAAAGACAGCGGCTTGAGCTAAATCTTCGCTATAGAGAAACTCTCTGCGTGGAGCTCCTGTTCCCCACAGGGCCACTTCATGACCTCCAGAAACCTTAGCTTCATGCATTTTACGCATGATTGCTGGAATCACATGGGAAGTTTCAAGATCGTAGCTATCGCCCGGGCCATAAAGGTTGGTGGGCATAGCAGCAATATACTTGGTGCTATATTGTCGATTGAATGACCAGCAGAGTTCTATGCCAGCTATCTTAGCGACAGCATAGGGACGATTGGTGGTTTCTAGGGGGCCGGTGAGGAGGAATTTCTCTTCCATGGGTTGCGGGCAGTCGCGAGGGTAGATGCATGTAGATCCGAGAAACAATAAGCGCTTCACTCCATAGTCTGCAGCGGCTTTGATGATATTGCTTTGTATCATCAGGTTGTTGTAGACAAAATCCGCACGATACGTGTCATTAGCTAGAATGCCACCCACTTTGGCGGCTGAAAGAAAGACATATTGAGGTCTTTCTTGGTCAAAAAAACGTCGTACTTGTGCTTGATCACATAAGTCGAGTTCTTTTGAAGTACGTCCAACAATGTTTTGGTATCTTTGCGCCTGCAATTCTCGGCAAATGGCTGTTCCCACAAGACCGCGGTGTCCAGCCACATAGATTTTGGAGGATAGCGACATGAACGCTTCTGCCATATCTTTACGATACCGAGGAAGGGGTTGTGGTAATTATTGACGCGTGTTGTTGTAAGGCGTGATGTAAATCTGCTCTTACCATCTCAGAAACGAGTTCAGGGAACGATGTACGAGGTTCCCAATTTAGCTGGAGTTTAGCTTTAGAAGGATCACCTAAAAGTGATTCCACTTCAGCAGGTCTAAAATAATTGGGATCTACACGTATCACGGTAGTGCCATGCAAGTTTGCGCCTCGACCATGCAAGCAACGCGCTATTGCTACTTCGTTCAGACCTTCGCCAGACCATTCTAAGTCCACATCAAGTTCGCCAAAAGATCGCTCAGCAAATTCCCGTACGGAGTGCTGTTTTCCTGTGGCAATAACATAATCTTCCGGATTATCTTGCTGCAACATAAGCCACTGAGCTTCCACGTAATCACGCGCATGTCCCCAATCGCGCTTTGCAGAGAGATTGCCAAGGTAGAGGCAATCTTGTAGGCCAAGATAGATTTTCGCCACAGCTTGAGTGATTTTACGCGTGACGAAAGTTTCACCGCGTCTGGGAGATTCATGGTTAAACAGAATTCCATTACAAGCGAATAAGTTGTAAGCTTCGCGATAGTTAATACAGATCCAGTAAGCATACAACTTTGCTACAGCATAGGGAGATCGTGGGTAAAAAGGTGTTGTCTCTCTCTGAGGAACTTCCTGCACCAGTCCGTAGAGTTCTGATGTTGATGCTTGATAAAATCGCGTTTTTTTCTCCAATCCCAGAATACGGATGGCTTCCAGCAGTCTTAATGGTCCTAAAGCACCGACGTTTGCGGTATGCTCTGGATTTGCAAACGAAACCTTAACATGACTTTGTGCCGCTAAATTGTAGATTTCGTCAGGTTGAACCTTCTGTACGACCCGTAATAAGCTGGTTGCATCGGTAAGATCGGCATAATGTAGAAAAAAGCTCTGGTCGGGAGTATGTGGATCTTGGTATATGTGATCAATACGTGAAGTATTGATGACCGAAGAACTGCGCTTGATACCGTGTACTTCGTAGCCCTTGCTAAGAAGTAGCTCCGCAAGGTAAGAACCATCTTGGCCTGTGATACCAGTAATTAAAGCGCGTTTTTTTGTACTCATGATTTTAGGACCTCGCAACAGAACTGCTGAATAGAGTTTGCTAAAAGTGGGCAGAATGGGGTAGCCTATCGCTTAGGGGATTATTTGGCTAGAGTAAACAGTTCTCACAAGTTACCGGTTGAAGCCGAATACTTTATGTGATAACATTATTAACTATCCCAGGTCTGGGTGACGAACACGTCGTTTCCCGAATTTTAAACGTGTCGCTCGATGACGACTTCCGCGATTAATAGGTAGTTATGAACGCAGAAAATAAAGAACCTAAAAAAGGCTTTCCTAATAGCTTTATTCTCTTCCTGATGGCAGCTGTGCTGTTGGTTTTGATGATCCAAAACTTTTTGGATGTCAAACCTGCACAAGTAGCTTTTAGTTATCAGTTAGAGCATCTGGTTAACTTGGAGCTGATACAGCCTGAAGACAGCCAAAAAATTGCTCAAACTGACAACTTGGTGACCTTTAGTGGCAAGTTTCGGCAGAGAACCACCGAAGATGGCAAAAATCGGTACAAATACCTTGATTTGCTCGACTCTCATCATGAACTCACGCTCAAAAAAGCTGACTTACAGAGTGAACTCGCTCAGCTACGTGATAAAATAGTGAGCTCTGGAGAGTGGTTCCTATACCTAAGTGGCACTCCATTGCCTCCTAAAGGATATGTTGTTGTTGATGACAGCTACAACACTTTGGACCATGACAACAGCGTTGTTATCCACCAACTTCCAAAGAAAAGCATCGACAGCTACGCTGACCTGCAAAATGAATTAACAACCGTTCAAAAAAGTCCGTCCGAAACAAACTTAAAGGACTTTGGTAAATCTCTAAGCGTACTAATTAGAAACCTCCGCTCACCAATGCTGGGTATTGGCAATGTACCGATGAAGCAGCAATTGGACACTATGGATCGCCAGGTATCGGATGTTGACACTGACGGCATAGGAACTAAAGAACGTCTAGAAGCCTACTCGTCCGTCATGACTGGAATCGGCCAAGTCATTAACGAATTGAATGCTGAGGAAGATCATCTTCGCTTAGCCAAGCTACGCAGCGTACGAAACTATCGCGATACTGTTGAGCAGTATGATTCTGTGCTCACAAAGCTTGAAGATAACCAACTTCAGCTCGACAAAGCCAAAGAATCAGTCGCTGAAGTCATCTGGTTTTTCAATAATCAAGAAGTTTCTACCAAGCAGTTAGAGAAGCAAGATCCTGAAATCTTCCATCAATGGTTTCTCCATGCGAAAGAGGAGTGGGAACAGTTTCAAGAAAATCGCAGCGGAGTCTTCCGCGCCCCGGACCAGCCACTCAATCTTGTTTTAGAGAAAACCTTTAAGAGCCAAGAGCCATCGCCAAATTACGTTAGCTACCTCGTTACGCTGATGCCTGCACTATTGGTCCTTTTAGTGCTATACTTTCTCTTTACACGCCAAATGAAAGGCGTCGGGTCAAGTGCCATGAACTTTGGTAAGTCGCCCGCAAAGCTAATGGCTAAAGGGAGCACAAAGATCACCTTTAAGGACGTAGCGGGTGTTGATGAAGCCATCGAAGAATTGCAAGAAATTGTAGAATTTTTAAAGGCTCCTCATAAATTTACCTCTTTGGGAGGACGCATTCCCAAAGGCGTATTGTGCATCGGTCCCCCAGGAACTGGTAAAACGCTAATTGCAAAAGCCGTTGCGGGTGAAGCTGATAGACCATTCTTCTCGATATCAGGCTCTGATTTCGTAGAAATGTTTGTAGGTGTCGGTGCAAGCCGTATCCGCGACCTGTTTGATCAAGCTAAGAAAAGCGCCCCTTGTATCATCTTTATGGATGAAATCGATGCCGTTGGTCGTCATCGCGGAGCGGGTATTGGCGGAGGCCATGACGAGCGCGAGCAAACTCTTAACCAACTTCTCGTAGAGATGGATGGTTTTGATACGAATGACGGCGTTATCCTGATGGCAGCGACCAACCGACCCGATGTTTTGGACAAAGCCTTACTACGTCCTGGCCGATTTGACCGTCGTGTGATCATTAATCTGCCCGACATTAAAGGGCGCTTCGACATTCTTAAAGTGCATGCGCGCAAGATTAAACTAGATAGTACGGTGGATCTCATGGCGGTGGCACGTAGCACACCAGGATCCAGTGGTGCTGACTTGGCCAACCTTTTAAATGAAGCAGCGCTCTTAGCAGCTCGCCGCGGACGTACTGCCGTAACCGCTCAAGAAGTTGGTGAATCACGCGATAAGGTTCTCTACGGAAAAGAACGGCGTAGTCTTGAGCTCGATGAAAATGAAAAGCGTACCACAGCTTATCATGAATCTGGTCATGCTGTAGTCGGACTCGTTGTAGAGCACGCTGATCCTGTGGATAAAGTTACCATTATCCCACGTGGAATGTCGCTCGGAGCTACCATGTTCCTGCCTAAGAAGAATCGTGTTAGCTATTGGAAAAAAGAGCTGATCGATCAACTCGCCGTTCTAATGGGTGGACGTGCGGCCGAAGAAGTCTTTATTACGGACGTCTCCAGTGGTGCTCAGCAGGATATCGAGCAGGCAACGCACCTCGCTCGCAGTATGGTGTGCGAGTGGGGAATGAGCGATGATCTCGGAACTATAGCCTATGACGAGCGAAGTGAAGGTGGACAATACCTTGGCATGCAAGGTTATCATGAGAAAAAGTACTCCGAGGCCACAGCCCAACGTATCGATGAAGAAGTGCGTCGTCTGGTGGAAGCTGGACACGAGACTGCATTACGAATCGTGAGAGAGCGGGCTGATCAAGTGAAGCTCATGGCAGAGATGCTCATGGAGTTCGAGACTCTAGACACCGATGACGTGCAAATGATCGTCTCCGGCAAGTGGGACTCCGAAGAGAAACGCAAGCGTTTACAGAGAATGGAAGAGCGCTTTCGTAAACCCCAAGCTACTCCTCCGCCCCTACCGCCAGTAGTCGAGAATCACGGAGCGGATCAGCTCACGCAAGGCTCACCGGCCTAAATAGCGTTAGAATCATCAAGGCCCATCTAGCTTTCTCCAAGTAAGGAGAAAACAAGATGGGCCTTTTTTTATTTCATATTGGGAGGAACCAAACTCTCAGGGCCCCAAACTAGGGCGCCGCCTAGTGCTGCAGTGATGAGGACGATAATTACCAATAGCAGCAAGGCGAAGCGATATACTCTGCGGGAAACCGTAAAGTACAGAGTGCACGTGCATAACATCCATATGAGCGTTAGGAAACCAAACAGTCTATGCCACCAGTAATAATCAGACAAGGGAGTGGGGAAGTGACTTTGGTCTCCCAGAGCAAGCCCGGATAGTCCGGTAGGAATGACCATGATGGTCCCAGCGATTAGCATAAATTTAGCAGCGTTTTCGTAGAGGGGTTTGCCACTGACCATGAAAAGAAGTTCGGCGATGCCAGCGAAGAGCGCTAAGGCGATGGGGAAATGGACAAGTGCGGGGTGGAAATGGCCAAACCAGAGAAGCCAAGGATTGGATGTATCTGTTGAGGCCAGTAATGGGGATACTTCATGGCTAGCTATTGGGCTAACCGCCACTATCAAACAGAGAATCAGTAGGATGCGGTAGTATTTTCGCATAATATAGTCCCCTTTCTTTTGATGTAGCCATACCTCCGATTATTTGAAAAGCACAGTATTGTTTTCTTCTGTAGGGATAGCGTTGTCTGCCTCGCCGAGGCAGCAATTTTGCGATGCTCTCAGCTGTAAGTTTGCGATATGTGGTGCTGCCTCGCCGAGGCAGCAATTTTGCGATGCTCTCAGCTGTAAGTTTGCGATATG
>CAYTFC010000047.1:9814-23944 GCA_964436955.1 uncultured bacterium
TGAGGCAGACCCACAAGGAAAAGGCAGCTTTTGTAGGGATCGAGTCGTTGGGATAAGCTTGTCTGCCTCGGTGAGGCAGACCCACAAGGAAAAGGCAGCTTTTGTAGGGATCGAGTCGTTGGGATAGCGTTGGCTGCCTCCAGAGAGGCAGTCAACTTGAGAATTAACCAGCGGCTGTTAGAGTGGCTTTACGGCTAAGGCGCAATTGGCCTCGTTCGTTAATGTCCAACACCTTAACAGTAATGATCTCGCCTTCCTTGACGATGTCACGTAGGTCAACGACTCGCTCATGACCATACTCGGAAATGTGACATAGACCTTCCTTTCCAGGAAGAACTTCCACAAATAGTCCGAATGGAACGATCGAAGTAATTTTACCTGTGTACAAGGCTCCCACTTCAATTTCGGCTGTTAGGCCACGAATAATACCTTTCGCCTTCTCGATACCTTCGAGATTCGGAGAGGAAATACTGACAAGACCTGTATCGTCAATGTCGATTTCCACACCAGTTTGCTCGATGATGGCTCGGATTTGTTTGCCTCCTGGCCCGATGACTTCCCCGATCTTGCTTGGCTTAATACGTATTGTCTCAATTCGCGGCGCGTGGGCTGGCAAACCTTTAGGCTTCGGACAGGCATCCAACATTTTATTCAAAATGTGGATTCTTCCTTCTTTAGCTTGGGCTAACGCTTCACGGATGATGTTAGCTGTAATACCTTCGATTTTGATATCCATCTGGAAGGCTGTGACGCCATCTTTGTCTCCGGCAATCTTGAAGTCCATGTCACCTAAGGCGTCTTCAAGGCCCAAGATATCGGATAGAATGGCGAACTCTTCGCCTTCAAGGATTAAACCCATAGCGATACCGGACACGGGGCGCTTAATAGGCACGCCGGCATCCATCATAGCCAAGCAACCACCGCAAACTGTGGCCATCGAAGATGAGCCGTTGGATTCAGTAATGCTGGATTCAATACGAATGGTGTACGGGAATTCTTCTTGTGAAGGCAAGGCGGCTAGTAGCGAACGTTCCGCTAGCTTACCATGACCAACTTCACGACGGCCAGGTGCACCTACGCGACCGACTTCTCCAACGCTGAATGGAGGAAACGAGTACTGCAGGTAGAAGCGGTGAGTGCCTTCCCCATCAAGTGTCTCAAATCGTTGAGCCATGGTAGCGCCACCAAGAGTACAAACAGCCACTGTCTGTGTCTCGCCACGTGTGAATAGTGTGCTGCCGTGGGTCCGTGGAAGCAAAGCTAACTCGATATCGATCATCCGAATTTCTTTGGTATGCCGACCATCGCTACGTTTGCCTTCCTTCAAGATCATGCGGCGCATGATCTGAGCTTTGAGCTCCTTAAAGGCCTTAGTTACATCGAGGGATGTGTGCTGGGCGGCTGTATCTCCTTGCGGAAGTAATGCCGCAGCCATCGCTTGTTCCAGTTCGCCTAGAGCCTTATCACGCTCTTGCTTACTCACGATACGCAGGATGCTTTCCAATTTAGATGCTGTGAGATCAGCTACTGCACTGGTAGTCTCCTTGGGAACCGTATGTATGGTATGCGTTTTTTTCTCTTTACCAATTCTTTGGGCCCAGTCGGTGAGCGCGTGACAGATTGTTTTAATCGCATTATGACCTGTTTCAATGGCCTCGATAACCTGCTCTTCTGTCAAGAAGTCGCAGTAACCTTCGATCATTAATACGGCGTCTTCGGTACCGGCGATAACCAAGTCTAAACGTGACTTTGCTTGCGCTTCTGGAGATGGGTTTATCACAAATTTGCCGTCGATCATTCCAACTTGGACGGCACCAAGGGGCTTCACCAAAGGAATGTCGGATATTGTCAAAGCTGCTGACGCTGCGCAAATGGCTAAAGATGCGGTGGCAATAGAGTTGTCAAATGACCAAACATACGATAAAACTTGCACTTCATGATGGTATCCATCGGGGAACATAGGACGAATCGGGCGGTCAATCAGACGACATACGAGTGTTTCGCGCTCAGTAGGACGTCCTTCTCGCTTAAAAAAGCCGCCGATTGTCTTACCTGCCGAAGAGAATTTCTCTTGATAATCGACTCGTAGCGGGAGGAAGTCGCAGTTAGGTGTAGGCTCGGGTGAAGCGCACGCTGTGGAGAATACCATGGTATCGCGATGACGCACCAAAACGGCGCCATTAGCTTGGCGTGCGATTTTACCAGTTTCAAAATAAAGTTCGCTATCACCGACTTTTACGGTAAATGTATGACGTTGCATGGATCAGCTCCTCAAAAGTGGTCAAAATTAGGATATCGATAGTAGAGTGAGAAGGCTAAAGAGCTACACACGTAGGTCAATGAAACAGATGAGTGTTTTGAATAACCTCATATGCCATCTTCTCTTTTGCGCTTCCCGCGTCTTAGTTTACGAGGGATTGTGAGGGGCTAGGGGATTAGAATTCAGAAAGCTCCATTTGAGGTTTTCCTCAAAGGGGGGTCTCTGACTTCTATGGACCTAACGACTCTGCCCCCGTATAAAAAAAAAAGGCAGCTGCTGCCAGCTGCCTTAAAACTTGTTACCTTCGCAGGTTTAACTTTTTGATCAAAGCTTGGTAACGCTTAGTGTCTGTTGAATTTAAATAATCCAACAAACGACGGCGTTGACCGACCAGCTTGAGTAGGGCCAACCGGGATGCGTGATCCTTGGGCGCTCTCTTCAAGTGTTCCGTAAGCTCTGCGATCCTTTCAGTCAGAATCGCGATCTGGACATCGGCAGAGCCGGTATCCTTTTCGTGAAGCTGGAACTTCTTGGTGATCTCTTCTTTAGTTCCTTTATCTAATGACATCCGGCGGCACCCCCCTCGCGTGTAGCGCTTTTCGAAGTGGCGATTAATCTTAAGGTCTTGCAATTTAAAGTACCAGAATACCATGAACTGGAATTATTAATCAAGTGTAAAGAGGACGCAAAGGTGTGTTTTTCAACTTCTTTACACCTTTGTGTCTAGGATGACCTCGATATGGGGTGGATATTTTCCATAAATATCGCGCCTCACAACCACGCGAAAGGGCACTGTAATGCGCCCGTGGTACTTTTCCATCATCAATTCGTCATACACTTTTTGCTTCAGTTCTTCCGTAACAGGTTCTGCGTGATATTTTTTGAGAAGCTTTTGGATGTATTCTTGTTCGTGGTCTAAAAGGACGTGCTTTCCATAAAAAGGGAGATCATGGCTCATTTTGGCTCCGTCTGTCTTGTGTTGTATCATACCGTCTTGTCGCTTATTGTAGCTATCTGATACATTAGCGCTCTTCAAAAACCACTAAGAGCGGCTCATGCATAAAGATAGCACTTACCCTGAAAAATTTGAACTTCTTGGTCCTTGGATGCCCCATTTGATTCCTTTGATTAAAGGAGACTTAAAGCGTGAACACCTAAAGAGGGACATAGCGTTTGTTAAGGCCCACTTTTCTACAAAGGATCTTAGTCGTATTAGCTTAGGGGAGTTGACCCAGGTATACACACGAGTTCTACCTAATAAGGACATGGAGCGTTTGGGTGAGCTTGTCACGAATTTGTGGTTGTTAAAGCATGGCGATATTTATCGCTATTTTGAGAGCCAGTTAAGCAAAGTGACGTCAGACTTCACCACGCTAGAAAGTTTGGATGAGGAACTATCCAAACCGATCGCGGATGGTGCTATTAAGGAGTTTGGTCCTATCGACGCTTTCCTGTTCGCTGTATTAAATTCGGTAGTTTTGTCGCCTGAATCCTATGAGCGCCTTCAAAAACTTGCCAAAGTTGCGCAGGAACAAATTGCTAAGAGCGAGGCGCCAATTGTGCTTGTAGCGGACGACAAGGATCACGCTAAAGAGATCCTGCGTGTACAGGAGAAGTATGAGAAGAAGTTGGCTGGTTTGCAGCAAAAATATCTTCACGATGTAGATGTTCTCAAAAAAGAGATCACACGTCTGCGCCAGAAGTTGACTGCATCGTAATGATTAAGCCCTTTCCATTTCAAATTGTACCAGCGAATGATGATGAGCGTTTCATGCTTGAGGCTCTTAAACAAGCATGGAAGGCTCAACAGACAGGTGAAGTGCCTGTAGGGGCCGTTTTGGTTCATGGTGGACGTATCATCAGTCGCGGCTACAATCAGGTGGAGATGTTGCAAGATGCTACAGCGCATGCAGAGATGATTTGCCTTACTGCTGGAGCAGCTGCTCTGGAGGGGTGGCGTCTAATAGACACAACACTTTATTGTACGATAGAGCCCTGCAGTATGTGTGCAGGGGCTATGTTGTTGTCGCGAGTGCCGACTTTAGTTTGGGGAGCTCCGGATGTGCGACACGGGGCTAATGGCAGTTGGGTTGATCTTTTTAGCCAGCAGCACCCCACTCATAGCGTGACTGTTCGTCGTGGAATTCTGCAAGACTATGCAGTTCAGCTGTTGCGTGATTTTTTTCAGAAGCGTCGGTTAGAGAATAAATCCAAGCGAGATATTGCCGATGAGTAGTTCTTGGAGGCAGTGTGAAGCGACCATGGAGGAGCTGATTCAAGGGCAAAAGGAAAGGCTTCTGCGGTTAGGACGTACACTGGTGCCGACCCTTACATCGGAAGACATGCTTCAACCTAACGACTATCCCATTCTCGACAATGACCCCACGTTTCGTTATGAAGAAGGCATTTTAGCCGGCATGCAGGCCACTCAAATGGCTCTGCGTGCGTCGTGCAAGGACAGTAAAAATAGCTCTTTCAAACCGCTATACTGAAACCCGACTTGCTACCTACATCGCGCTCGAATATAGTCGATCTTCTCAAGTAAAAAGTTGTGCATCGAAGGCCAAGTCGAGACTTGGCCCAGTAGCTCAACTTATCAATTGTGAAGAGTAGACCTGTTCTAGCGCGACAAACTACAGGTAAAACTTTTGAAATAGTGTTTTTTTAATTTTCTCGGTGATTGTTTGTAACTCGCTCTAGCTCGGGCTCACTCATTTACCCGATCTATCTTGTCTGGCAACTTGTCAAGGGCAGGCCCTTGGCTTCATTACCAGCCATGACACCTCGAATAAATGGGTGAGCCGGAGCTAGGATGTAGGTGGCAAGTTGTGGCAAGTCGGGTTTCAAGCCACGCGCGGTATACATCCTAGCTCTGCTGATAGAGAAATAAAATATGCTCAAGCTCTTGCTCGAATTCCACCAACGCTTCGTTGAGTAGCTGCTCGCGTTCGATGACCAGTAAAGACTTACTGGATGCAATTTGATTCAGAACGGTTGCCGTTTTTTTCTGACATTCCATGAGGTCTTCGCGCCGGTGCAGGTAAGATGCGCGTAAATGGTGTAGTCTTTGATCACTGGCCAAGAAAGGTGAGAATAGAGATGCGCCGCAAGCCGCGAGTTTAGATCGATAGAGTCGACCAAGGCGCTTCTTTGCTGAGTGCCAAATATGAAGAATTGCTTCGCAGTCAGCTTTAACATGCATAGCTAGTAAAACGCTGACAACTCCAAGAAAACCGGCAACGCTGCCAATTAGTCCCTGTAGGACCCAGCAATAACCGAGGTACAAATCGCATAAAGCCCAATGTGGCTGTCGTAGAAATACCACTGCGCTTAACATCAAAAAGAGGGCACCAAGGCTATAAAATACCACTTGGTAATAGAGAGCTCTTTTCTTCCGATCGCTATATGGTGTACGGTTTTCGTAGGGAGTTTCGTCCAGCAAGCCTTTACGGAAATCCGTCAACGTTACTACACGGGAGCGCTCCTTTTCCTCAGGAGAAATATATAGTTCCATCATAATGTTTTCCCTCTCTCGAATGCAAATAACATAAATAAGCATAACCTATTAGAGCTTTTTTGTAAAGAAAAGGCGGCGCCCTGGACGGCACGCCGCATCCTGCTGGTAGGTATCAGCTAAAGACCAACGGAGACATTGGGTTTCAGTCTGGCAGGAAAGAATATAGAACAGGCGTAAACCTGAACTTTAAATGCATATTGTGCAAAAAATTACAATTTATTGCAATTGATAATTACATTAGTAACTAATTAAGTTACTTTCTTCTAGTTTTTGAAATTTTATTTAAACGTCGCCTTTCCCGCCACGATAGAGAGTTCTCACCTTTGTCCGAAATTTTGGTGAGCATTTCCTCTAGAAACTCATCATCGTCTTGCGCGTCCTTCTTGCCAAAAAGATGCACGATCTTAGACGAGGTATCCCGCTCAAAAAAGCGCGAGTGTATTGAGTTCCCAAGTTGATGCAACCTACGATCGAAGGAGTGAGTTAGGGAAAATGGACTTGTGAAGCCCCAAGCAACAATAGCATAAAGATAGGCGGTACCTGCGGCCACTACATTTATGGTGAGGTCCACCCAAGACGATTGTGAAAGGTCGATCAGAAGAATGATGGCGAGATAGCCAAAAATCATCCACATTGTTTTGACCGGAATCGTCAAAAATAACAGCATTTGAGTATCGGGATAGAGCATTGCCCAAGCGACAAGAATAGCCAGGAGTGCCGGCCATGGACCAGCTATAGCGCCTACATAGCCAGTTGTAGCCATAACAACTAAAGCTGCTAGGCCAGCCAATAATCCACTAATTAAATAGAGACGCAAAAAGGGGCTTGGTCCTGTTCGTTCACAAAGAGCTGTCCCTGCAATCCATAACAGATACATTTGAAATAGAAGCGAAAGAATCATTCCAAATGTAACACCAAGCTCGTGGTTGGGCACCATAAGCAAATATGTTAACGGTTGCCAAAAGAATCCCTGATGAATTCCCCAAAGCGACAGAGAGAGGAAGGTTTCAATACCAGGAAGGCCAGATAGATGACGCAAAAGACCATCCCCCAAAGCGGAAAAGAGACTGATCAACGAAGTTACAGTAATAAGCATACTGACAGCTTTGGGTGTGTACCGCGGGCCGAAGTCTTCCAATAGGCGATGGGGCATAGTTGAAAAATTCCTGGTTGTTTGATCTCTTTTAGCATTTTTCGCATTTTTCCCACTTGTTTTCTCCTTGTACTTAAACACAAGATTCATTATCGTGGATGTGTATTGAAATGATTGATATCTAACGTTTAGACCGTTCCGGAGCAATTCATGAAGAAAGACATTCATCCAAAATATCGAAAGATTTTGTTCGTAGATACTGCAACAAACGTAAAGTTCGTTTGTGGATCTACCATTCCAACTCAACTTACAGATACCTTTGAAGGTGTTGAATACCCCGTTTACCGTGTGCCTGTATCGTCGGCGTCTCACCCATTATATACTGGCTCGCAGCAATTCTTGGACTCCGAAGGCCGTGTGGATAAATTCCGCAAGCGCTACGGAGCTACAGGTTCTAAGGCAATTATCGCAACAGCAGCTAGTGAGTCAGCGGGTGGAGAAGGTCCTGCCGCAGCACCTAAAGCCGCAGCTCCGGCGCCAGCGCCTGCTAAACCAGCTGCTGCAAAGCCAGAAGCCAAAAAAGCTAAAGCTGCAGCACCTAAAGCCGCTGCACCTAAAGCCGCTGCACCTAAAGCCGCAGCAGGTAAGGATGCTAAAGCAGCACCAAAATCAGCTCCTAAGAAGAAGTAATTCTGCTGATCAGTTACGTGCGACGGACAGACAAATTGACTATTTGTCTGTCGTCTATTGATTTCGTTTTTTTCTAAGGCTAGACTATGGAAAGCAGGATTCAACAGCTCGTCGGCCAGCTCGCAGAGGTGGAAGCAGAATTAGGGCATCCTGACGCCATTCAAGATCAAAAGCGCTACCGCGCACTCACTCAAAATCACGCTTATCTTTCTAGCTTGAAGGATTGTTGGGATAGCCTGCAGCTTTCGAAAAGGCAGATCGAAGATAATCGCACCATGTTAAGATCGGAAACCGATAAAGAGTTTACCGACATTCTCAGGGATGATATTGCGACTTTGGAAGCAAAAATTCCAGAAATTGAGAAGCGTTTAGAGCAATTGCTGGTCCCGCCCGATCCTAACGATCATCGCAATACCATTTTAGAGATCAGAGCTGGAACAGGTGGAGACGAAGCCGCTCTTTTTGTAGGCGATTGCGTTCGTATGTATAAGCTTTTTGCCGATGGATTGGGTTGGAAGTACGAGCAACTTTCCTGTACTCCCTCTGAAATTGGCGGATTCAAAGAATATGTAATGGTAGTTTCCGGTCCAAATGCCTACCGTTTTTTGCGTCACGAAGCCGGAACACACCGTGTGCAGCGAGTACCCGCTACGGAAGCGCAGGGGCGCATTCACACGTCTGCCGTGACCATTGCGGCGTTGGTGGAGCCTGATGAGAGCGAAGAGATCCGCATAGACGAAAAGGATCTGCGTGTTGACACCTATAGATCTTCTGGAGCGGGTGGACAGCACGTTAACACCACCGATAGCGCCGTTCGCATCACTCACCTACCTACCAATACAGTAGTGTATTGTCAAGAAGAGCGTAGTCAGCATAAAAACAAGGCTAAAGCGATGCGTTTGTTGCAAGCCAAGCTTGCAGAAGCAGAAGAACAGCGTCGCCATCATGAGCAAGCATCGACCAGAGCCAGCCAAGTGGGTTCTGGAGACCGCTCAGAAAGGATTCGTACCTACAACTTTCCCCAAAACCGAATCACCGATCATCGCATTAATTTGACCCGTTATAACCTTGACCGTGTGATGGAAGGGGATCTTGAAGACGTTGTGCAATCGTTGGTGGCGCATTACCATCAGCAGAAACTCCATGGCTCTGAAGACAACGATACATTAGTTAAAAGTGAAGACGATTCGTGAGGTTTTAAGCCTCTCAACTCAATATCTTAAAGATCGACAGATCGATAGCGCACGTCGCGAAGCAGAAGATTTGCTAAGTGATGCTCTTTGCATCACCCGTATATCGCTCTATATGGATCACGATCGCCCTCTCTCTGAAGACGAATTGATAAAGTGCCGTGAGCGCCTTCAAAGACGTGGTAAGGGCGAACCCTTGGCCTACATTCACGGAGAAGTCTTATTTTACGATTGTCAGTTAAAGATAACCCCTGCCGTGCTCATTCCACGTCCAGAAACGGAACTTTTAGTCGATAAAGTCGTTAATGTGTTGAAAGATCAAGATCTTTCTGGAAAGGTGCTATGGGATATTTGCTGCGGATCCGGATGCATTGGTATTGCATTGAAAAAAAAGTTGCCAGCACTGACCGTGCATTTGTCGGACATTTCGCCTCATGCCCTAAACCTAGCTAAAGAAAATGCCTTGCAAAACGACGTTGAGGTTACCATGCATGAAGGGGATCTCCTGAGCTCTTTTGCAGGCAAACATTGCGATTATGTGGTGTGCAATCCGCCTTATATCTCGGAAAGCGACTATGCTGGCCTATCTAGCGAAGTTAGGAATCATGAGCCCCGTCAAGCATTAGTAGCGGAAAATAACGGCTATGCCTTTTACGAGCGCCTCGCCCAACAGCTTCCCCAGCATCTTAATGCGAATGGTCAGGTATGGTTTGAAATTGGTACAGGCATGGGTCCGCAATTATTAACTATTTTTTCCGCTTGGCAAAATCCTACTGTAGAAAAAGATTGGTCCCAACATGACCGCTTCTTCACCGCTTTGATTTCCTAAGGGATATAGCCGCAGGTGTAAACCCAATGTCGTCAAAAGTAAGAATCCAACAGGACCCCGATCCCCCACTAATCATCTCAATAAATGGATAATAGGATGCGATCCCAAATCATTTTTCTCGATCCGATTTCCTCATTCCCTTTGACCATTCGTTCCGGGGAACCAGTAGTTTTTTTTCGGGCGCGGGCAAGGGCACGATTTAGGATGTTATTGGGATGATTAGCAGGGATCGGGAATCCTTATTTTGATGGCATTGGGTTTACACCCGTGGCTATATGCTTTCGCCGCATTCGCGGCTAGGAACCATAAATAGAACATGCCGTGTTTTTTTTCGTTCATGTCCCTTACTGGTCTCTTTGATTTTTGGTCTTTTCCCCTGTCTTTTTCCTTGAAAATGAATGATTTTTTAAGTAACCTTCTTAGTATTGTAAATCGTCTCAAAGGCCAGATTATCAAATGTTCGGGGCTTTAACCCAAAAATTACAGGGTGTGTTTGCTAAGCTTGGTGGCAAGCGCAAACTCACGGAAGAGAATGTCTCTGAAGCCGTGGGCGAAGTGCGCTTGGCGCTGCTCGAAGCAGACGTTAACTATGGCGTTACCAAGACCGTAATCAAACGCGTCAAGGAAAAAGCTCTGGGCGAAACCGTTTTGGCATCTGTGTCACCCGGACAACAGTTCATCAAAATTGTTCATGATGAGTTGATGGTTTTGATGGGTGGTGATGAGGCCTCGCTTACATTAAAGGGAAAACCCGCTGTCATTATGATGTGTGGGCTACAAGGCTCTGGTAAAACAACTCATTGTGCGAAGCTTGCCAGATACTTGAAAAAAGAGAATCTTGCCAAAAAGCCACTCATGGCGGCTTGCGACCTACAAAGACCAGCGGCCATTGAACAGCTTACAATACTTGGTAAGCAAATTGATGTTCCTGTTTTCACCCTGCCAGGTGAAAAAGACCCTGTCAAAGTAGCCAAAGCCGCTTTGAAAGAAGCCCAAGATAACGATTACGATGTCCTCATCGTCGACACCGCTGGACGCCTTCATATCGACGAAGAGATGATGCAAGAACTCGAGCGAGTCAGAAGCCTTCTGAATCCCTCTGAGGTCCTTTTTGTAGCAAATGCGACCCTCGGCCAAGATGCCGTTAACGTCGCTGCAGAGTTTAATAAGCGCGTTACCATTACTGGAAGTATTCTGACCATGCTTGATGGTAATACTCGTGGCGGTGCGGCAATATCCATACGAGAAGTCACCGGAAAACCCCTAAAATTTGAGGGAATTGGCGAACGTCTCGAAGATATGCAGTTATTTCATCCCCAGTCAATGGCTGACCGCATTCTGGGAATGGGCGATACCATCAATCTCGTCAAAAAGGCTCAAGAGCATATTGATGAGGAACAAGCACATGATCTCGAAGAGAAGATCCGCAAAGCGAGCTTTACTTACGATGACTATGTTAAGCAGATCCAAGCTGTTAAAAAGATGGGATCCATAAAGAGCTTGCTAAGCATGCTTCCCGGCATGTCCAATATGGGCAACCTGGATATTGATGACAAAGAGTTCGCGAAAATAGAGGCGATCATCCTATCGATGACTGCCGATGAACGAACAGAAAAAGTAGAATTAGTTCCCAGCCGTCGCAAGCGTATCGCTACCGGCAGTGGGGCCAAACTAGAAGATATTAATAAGCTGGCCAAGTCCTTCAAACAGGCAAAGCAGTTTTTCAAGAACTTGCCAGCGAAGAAAAATTTACAAAAGATGCTCGGAGGAGCCCAATGGCACTAAAGATTAGAATGCGTCCACAAGGTCGAACAAACCGTCCTTTTTACCGTCTCGTTGTCACTGAAGTTACTACTCGCCGTGACGGAGCCTATCTGGAAGCTTTGGGATGGTATGATCCTATTACTGCAGACCAGACAAAAAGCTATGAGCTGAATGAAGAACGTCTTCAATATTGGCTCGATCAAGGTGCTCAGCTGAGTGAAAGAGTGGAAGCTCTAGTTGCTCGCGGCGCTCCTAAAGTTATCGAAGCTTTGCGTGCAAAAACAGCAGCACATCAAGCGAAGGAACGCGATAAGCGTAAGGCTCGTAGAGCGCGCACTGAGGGCTAGATTCACAGTTGGTCCACAGGGAGTAGTGCATGCAAATAGACATTTTAAGCCTATTCCCTGAGTATTTTAGAGGGCCATTTGACGAAAGTATGATTGCCCGAGCTCGCCGACAAGGTCTTCTCGATTTGCGACTCATCGACCTACGACAGTATGGAACGGGAAGCTATCGACAGGTTGACGACAGAGCCTACGGCGGAGGACCAGGAATGGTTCTTATGAGTGGTCCTGTAAGCCAGGCCTTGCGTGAGGTTAAAGAGCTCACGGAGTCTGAGAAACAAAAAACGGTGTTTCTCTCACCGCAAGGAAAACCGCTCACAGCTAGTAAGTGCCGAGAATTGGCTCAGGTGGAACACCTGATCCTGTTGTGTGGGCACTATGAAGGGATTGATCAGCGGGTGCTGGACAGGGAAGTCGATGAAGAAATCAGCATCGGCGACTATGTACTGACAAATGGTTGCTTACCAGCGATAGTACTCGTTGATGCAGTGGCTAGATTTATACCCGGCGTCATCGGTCATGCCGATGCCGCGGCTGAAGACAGCTTCGAGAACGACCTTTTGGATTGCCCGCATTATACGCGGCCAGAGGTCTTCGAAGGCGTGGAAGTGCCTCAAGTGTTGCTACAAGGCAACCACGCAGCGATTAGTGATTGGCGACGAGAGCAAGCCATTGCTAAGACGAAAAGGGTGCGTCCAGACCTCTTTCACAAGTACCTTACCAGGTGCACGGAAGAGCTGCCAGAGTCTCAAGACCAGCGGCAGCAAACAGGATGGAGCCTCAAACGCATGGTATTGATGGTGCAAGACCTAAAGAGAAGTCGGCGTTTTTATCGCGATTTGCTAGGCCTTAAAACCATTCAAGAGAGTGAATCTATGCTCGTCTACGGCATCGGCAGCTTAGAGCTTGCATTAGTTGCGGGAAGCCTACAGGCGACGGGAACAGTTTTAGAAGTGGTCATTGATGACCCGAAGCAGCTTGGACAAATAGCGCAAAGAGTTCAGGTAGGTGGCTTAGGTAGTGTCGATGGCAGCGTGAAAGCGCAAAGAGTTTGGTTTATAGATCCTGACGGCAATCAATGGCTGTTTACAGGATCGCAAGTTAACAATTAGGAGATCGAAAGATGAGCAGAATAGCGGTCATCGAAACAGTCGAAAAGCTTCAATTACGGAAGAATCTTCCGGAATTCAGTATAGGTGATACCATTAGCGTGCACATTCGCATTATCGAAGGTGATAAAGAGCGTACGCAGGTTTTCACTGGAACAGTAATTGCCCGTCGTGGCACTGGCCTTAGCGAAACATTTGCCCTGCACCGCGTGGCATATGGCGAAGGTATGGAGCGTGTTTTCCTTCTGCATAGCCCACGTATTTCTAAAGTTGAACTCGTGAAACAAGGCCGAGTACGTCGAGCGAAGCTATACTACCTCCGTGGTACTTCTGGTAAGAAGGCTAAAGTGCGTAACTTGCTGGGCGCGAGAAAGAAAGTCCCGGTTGCTTCTGCCCAAGCTGCTGCTCGACCTAATGTTGAAGTAGCTACCACTACCGAAGAATAGGACTTTAGGTTTCCTATTGAGGCTCTGGGGAGGGCTTCAGATCAGGAGAGTGAGGGATGGTATACTGTCAGGAGCTTGAAAATGAGCGGCTCTATACCTTGACGTCTATAGAACGAAAAGAACGCAAAAGCGGCTTCCAGGTTATTGCTGGAGTAGACGAAGCTGGCAGAGGACCGCTTGCGGGCCCCGTTGTTGCCGCTGCGTGTATTATTCCGGAAGGCGTTTTTATTCGCGGGGTCGACGACAGCAAGCAGTTAACTGCTTTGCAGCGTCGTGACGTTTTTGAGCGCCTTATCAATCATAAGCGTATCATTTATGCTGTGGGCATTGTGGAGCCGTCAGATATTGACCGTGTCAATATCTATCAGGCGACGATACTGGCAATGCTTCAGGCTATAGAGGGACTCGTTCCTGTGCCAGACGTACTGTTGGTTGATGGTATGAATTTGCCTCACCCTACAATACCTTGTCGGCGGGTGGTTGGTGGTGATGCCTTATCGCAATCGATTGCGGCGGCGTCTGTTATTGCTAAAGAGACCCGTGATGATCTCATGCGAGAGTATCATGGCGAATGGCCAGAGTATGGCTTTGAAAAACACAAGGGTTATGGCACTCAGCAGCATCGCGAGGCACTCTCACGTTTTGGCCCTTGTCCCATCCATAGACGCTCATTCGAGCCCATCAAATCCATGATTTAGCCCAGCCTTGCGAGGCTGTTGTAATTAGAAAAATGTTAGGGCTGCCGCTTCGGCGAAGCGGCATTAGCAAAGGTTTATTTTTTGATGACATTGGGGCGTTGCCCTGGGCTGTTGCAATTTAAGCCCTTCGGGCTAAGACCCTGATTGCTACCAAAACTTCATCTAGCGCTCGTAACGATATATCAGATGC
>CAYTFC010000048.1:0-23793 GCA_964436955.1 uncultured bacterium
AATTATACATCAGCTCGGACAAACTGGGGTGTCCAGTTTTTGGGGGCAACTATACAAAGGGACAGAAAGAACCGATCATCTTTTGTCCCTTACGTCCCTTATCCGAAGTCCCTTAGGTCCTTTTCGTCCTTTTGGTCTCTTGTCTCTTAGGTCCCTTAACGATTGAGGGTCAGGTAGTGGGTTTTGCGATAGAATTCTTGCATGTGCGTTTTCATTTCTGAGCCAGGCACAAATAGCCTCTGGCATGTAGGTAAGCTATAAAGAAACTTTTCGCCATAACGCTTGTTGATTAAGCGCGAATCCAAACATACAATACATCCACGATCGCGCTGATGTCGTATCAAGCGACCAAATCCCTGCTTGAACTTAACAATTGCCAATGGCAATGAATAATCCATAAAGGGATCGCCGCCTTTTTCGGCTATGGATTCGGTGCGCGCCTGAATAAGTGGCTCTGAAGGTACTTTAAAAGGTAATTTAACAATAACGACACAGCGTAGTGCATCCCCAGAAATGTCGATGCCTTCCCAAAATGAATAGGTGGCAAATAACACTGAACGATCGGTTTCGCGAAAGCGCTGCAAAAGGGTGGTTCGGCTGTCGTCTCCCTGTTTTAGCGCTATCAGACGCTGACTTTGCATTTTGGGATAAAGTCGCTGATACACGGCTTTAAGCATTTGATAGGACGTAAAAAGAACCAAGGCATTGCCACGACTAGCGGTGATGGCATCTAGAATACTTTCAGTGGCGGCATCAGTGAATTTTATATCGGATGGTGCGGGAATATCATTGGGTACTATTAATAACGCTTGCTTTTCGTAATCAAATGGACTGTCGTAACAGCTTTCTTGAACTTCTTTCACGCCAACTTTAGGATCGGAAATGCCTAGGCGCTTGCGCAGAAACTGAAACTCACGGTTTACCGTCAATGTAGCACTGCACATTACTACAGTGGGAAACACTTCGAAAAGATATTCGCGTAAGACTTCGGCTATGTCAAGAGAGGCGTCAACTAAATCGACATTTGGGATACCGCGATTGGGTTGGTTTTCGATCCACCGTACACGTTCTTTGGGGCATTCAGTATGGGCTATTTCATGGAGTATGCTGCCATAACCTGCTAGACGAATACCCAGGCCTTTGATGTCATGGCACATGCTTTGACAGCGTTCCTTAACATCTTCGTCCTTGAGCTTTTCGATTTCATCGACGACGCTGAGGATTCCAGATGTAAAATGGCCTATAGAGTTGACTAGCTCAGTGACCTGCGGAACGATGCCTTCTTTCCATTCTGTGTGCTGCTGATGCTTGGGGAGCACTCTAAGCCGTGCATCGGCGAGTTCTGGAGGTTGCTCCACATCGCTAGCAGGCTCTTCTATGCCAGTAATAAAATTTGAAAAAGCTTGGAAAGTGTCTCCAAAACGCTGATTGATCTCTCGCTTCTGTGCTCCAAGGTCTGTGTCTAGCCGTAGTGAGATTCTCTGTAGATCGCTGGAGGGGTTATTTTGTCTCTTTTTGATGATGCAATCGATGATGGCTTTTTTGAGGTCCGTAAGTCTTCCATGACGATCCGAGGCAATGCGAGCCATTAAACGCGCGGCTTCATAGCGCGAGACGTGTTTGGCAAAGTAGTCGGTAGCGACATCCTCGATGTTATGTGCTTCGTCGATGATGAGGTGCTGGTAGAGAGGGAGGACTGCTGTGCCGGTGTAGTTGCCCTCCGCAGCACGTTTTGATAGATCCGCAAACAACAAGTGGTGGTTTACGACGATAATTTGTGCTTCCGCGGCTTTGGAGCGTGCTTTGGCAAAGTGGCATTGCTGAAAATGAGAGCATTTTCGCCAATTGCAGGTGTCTGGTTCGGCACCAATCTGATCCCAAACATTTCTTGAGGGTACAATGGGCATATCGGAACGTGAGCCATCAGAGGTACTGGATAGCCAGTTTTGCAGGACAGCCATTTCTCCAGCGTCTTTTTCGCTAAGGGTAGGTAGCATCACCGAATGGTCATCGAACTTACGCATGCAGACGTAGTTACCCATGCCTTTTACCAAAACAGCCTTAAGATCTAGTCCCAGCGCCTTTAGAAGCAAAGGGATGTCTTTCTGCACCAACTGCTCTTGCAGTGGAATGGTGTGCGTAGAAATAACGGTGCGTTCTTGGTATTTTGCGGCCCACAGGATTGCGGGAAGGAGATATGCCATGCTCTTACCGGTACCGGTACCGGCTTCGATCAGGGCTATTTTACTTTCATTATACGCTTCGACGACATCGCGCATCATGCGCTGCTGCTGCTCACGCGCTTCAAATCCCTTAAGGTGTTGGGAAATTTTTCCGCCTGGGCGGATCATTTCCAACACCTTGTCGACCTCGAGTCCTTTAAAAGTCATGCGATCACAGTTTAGTCAGATTCTAGTAGATCCAAGAAAGCTTTCAGTTGCTTCGAACGCGTAGGATGACGCATCTTACGCAAAGCCTTGGCTTCGATCTGACGAATCCTTTCTCTAGTGACGTTGAACTGCAGTCCGACCTCTTCCAAAGTTTTTGGTTTGCCGTCAAGCAGACCAAAGCGCTGGATGAGTACTTTGCGCTCACGCTCAGTGAGTGTTGCCAGGACTTCATTCATCTTGTCTTTAAGGATCGAGTACCCTGTTGCTTCTGCAGGCGAGTCCGCTGTGGTGTCTTCTAGGAAGTCACCAAACTGGCTTTCACCACCGTCGCCAACTTCGGCTTGTAAGCTGATCGGATGCTGCGCAATCTTGTAGATTTCGCGCACGCGTTCAGCTGTTAGCCCAAGTTCATTGGCGAGCTCTTCGGGTGTTGGCTCACGGCCAGTTTCCATCATCAGCTTTTTCGCGCCTCTGAGAACCTTGTTAATGGTCTCAATCATGTGCACAGGGATACGAATTGTACGGGCTTGGTCGGCGATAGCGCGCGTTACTGCTTGGCGAATCCACCAGGTAGCGTATGTGGAAAATTTGTAACCACGGCGATATTCGAACTTTTCCACGGCCTTCATTAGGCCCATATTACCTTCCTGGATAAGATCTAGGAAGGATAGGCCGCGGTTGGTGTATTTCTTAGCAATGGAGATAACGAGGCGAAGGTTGGACTCCACCATCTCCCGCTTAGCTTCTTGGCTCTTGTCCATCCAACGCTGCAGCATGCGCACATCTTTCTTGAACTCATCGATGTTGCGGCCGGCAGCAAGTTCACGCTTGCGTAATTTACGTTGTGCGGAGATTAGCTTGGCTTTGGCGTAACGGTTCCGTTCTGCGCGGGGTTCGAGGTCTTTGATTTCTCTTTCGAGGTCGAGAAACCGCTCATAAGCGCGGAGGATAACTTCGCCGAAGTCTTCAATAATATTGTGGCGAAAGTGGAAGAGCCGTAGATAGGCCTGTGAACGGATACGGCACTTTTCGATATCTTCTTGAATTTTGACTTTGTCGGTCTTTTTGAGCTTAGAGTCATCAAGGTCTTTGAGAAAGTTCTGCAGTATTGCATCTTCATGTTTAAGCAAGTTGCTCATTTTAGGCAGCAGGCTTAGGAAATGGCTTTTATTGGGAATCTCTTTTTCTGTGATGCACTTGTCAAAGCGTTCTTTCCCAGAGATCAAATACTGAGCGATGGAAACGGCCTCTTGCGTCGAGTAGCGGAAGCGCATAATAATGCGCTCGATCTGGATTTGGGCTTTCTCGATACGTTTGGAGATCTCTACCTCTTCCTCACGGCTGAGGAGGGGTACAGAACCCATTTCTTTAAGATACATGCGAACGGGATCATCAGGAGCGCCTTCGACTCTCTTGGGCATTCCTTCGATTTCTTTAGCTTCTTTCTTGCGTTCACGCTGGCGTTCTACCTCAGATTGGTTGAGGACTTGGATGTCCATACCACTTAAGAAGATCAAGACCTGATCGATCTGATCTGCCGAGTCGAAGGTCATCGGCAAGATCTCGTTGATCTCTTCGTAGGTAATATAACCTTGCTCTTTGGCAATGGAGACTAACTCGTCAACTTTCTGTTGATGCTGCGCTGAGAAGGAATTTTTAGCTGTCGTCGTTTTGGTCATTGCCGCCTGCTGATAAACCGTTGGTAGTCCGCGAGAAAACGCCCTGTCCGCGGAATAAATGTCCTAAAATAAATTATTAAAGAAACTTTGTAAAGGCATTCTCTTGCACAATCCCTGTTTTTGTCAAGGATGTGCCCGCCCATATCTTACAATAAATAGCTGGAATGCGCTAGTAGTTTGATTTTTTTGTGTAAAAGAGTCCATTTTGTTTGCTTATGCAGTTGTATGCAAATAGCAAATTAGGCCAACCCATTGCGGCTACCGAAGCGGAAAAACACTGTGATTACCACTGTTTAGAGTGTGCAGGTCCCGTTCGTCTGCGAGGGGGACCGCATCGCCAATCTCATTTTTATCATTTGGGACGCGCGGATGGCTGCCGGCAAAATGGCAAGACATTAGTGCATCTTCAGGCGCAGTGTTGGATTCAGCTTCAGTTAGATAACTGTCAATTAGAGAGGAGGTTTCCGGATATTGGCCGTGTGGCTGACGTCGTATGGGAAGCAGAGAAAATTGTATTTGAAGTGCAATGCTCTCCGATTACAGCTGCAGAGGTCGAGCAGCGTAACCGGGATTACTTGAGCCAAGGATATCAAGTTGTATGGCTTTTGCATGATGAGCGTTATAATGGAAATCGGCTGAGTGCTGCCGAACTCTATTTGCGAAACCATCCCTGCTATTTTATCTGTATGGATCGCAGTGGCCGCGGAAGAGTCTACGATCAATTTGAGCGCATCGAAAAAGGAGTGCGCACGCGCCGTTTATCTAAATTGACAGTTGATTTGGCAAGCCCGCACAGAAATATAGCTGGTAAGATGGGTCTTCATGCCATGAAGAAAAAATTTGAATATCGGCTTTGTTTTGCTGGAGATTTAATCGATCTTTACTTGATGAGTGATAAGCATCCTTATATTTTGGAAGCTCTGAAGCTTGAAAATCAGGGACGTACTAGCTATTCGTTAGTTGATCTATGGCGACGATGGATTGCGCGTCCCTATATTGCTTTGCTGCAAGCGCTTCTTGAAAAGGCGAATCGGTAATAACATCCTAAATTGCGCCCGGATGTTAATTCGCAGGCTGCGTGAGCTAGGCGATTGCCATTAAAGGAGCTGTGCTTCTATAATCCCCGAATTTCCACCAGTAAAATTCAGGCACGATGTCAGGGGACCAAGAGGAATACATTCGTAAGTTTCGTTCATGGGCAATGTTAGCCTTGCTCGTGTGCTATTTCATACCTCTTGTTTTGATCACATTATACAATACCAGTTTGCTGCCACTGGATCAGGGCTGGCCCATTCTTACTATAGGCATGATCGCTGCGTTGCTTGGCAGTACCGTGTTGTTTCTCGTATTAAGACATTGGGAAGGATCGGTGGCACTGCAGCGATGGGCATTTGCTGAAAATGCTGGAATGCCGCCTGAACCCGATCCAGAATGGCGCAATCCGTTGCCACCTGGACCTGTAATTGAAACGGCTACCCCAGACGTTGAAGAACTACACAAATTACAACAGCTGTTGCTCGCCAGTCAAAGGCAGTGCGAAGCGCTTGGTGTTGAGTTGCATACCGTGCAACGTTCCATGCAAGAACTTAAGCATGAGCGAGAGGAACTCGAGCATTTGCATATGCAAGCTGAGCAAGCTATCAACCATCAAAAAAACTTGTATGAAGAGCAATTGAATAACAAGGAAACTTTGCTGGAAGAGTATCAGCAGACCATTCTTGATCAACGCGCTGTGATTGAATTGAAGCAACAAGCGTTGGTGGCTCTGGAAACGGAAAAGCAGGATCTCAAGTATGAAATTAAAACGCTGGTAGATTTGTCCGATCGATTAGAGGAATCCGTGCCTGCGGCGCCTCCTGTTGTACAGTCAGCGCCAAAGCTACCGCCTAAGAGTAAAATCGAGAAGATAGATCCCACCTTGGATCTTGGTTTGGTGGTGACATCACGTTCCACTGAAGAGGCGCAGCAGCAACTAAAGCGCTGCATCGATATTGCCCAGAAGCTCACTGGAGCTCGCCATCTGGCTGGGGATTCGTCACGTTTTAGAGATCTATCGTCCGATGGCTTTGCCTTAGATTTTAGACGTTTATGTGACAGTTTGCGTAGTGAGCAATCGAGTATGATTTTATTGTTTTCGCAGCGCGAGAACAAAGCATTATTTGTGAACGATCAAGTGCGTGCATTGTTGGGATGGACGGCGGACAAGTTTTTGCAGAACTTCTTTGGTGTTATGGAAGACAGTCTTAAAGAGTGGCGTGTAGCCTTGCAGAAGGCCGCAACCAATCAGCGTAGTGAAGCAATACTTAAAATGAAGACTCGTTCGGGTGACGAGGCTTCGGTGCGTTGTTTGTTGGGCAATGTTCCCACAGGCATTTTCAAAACACATATCATTGCTATTTTCTATCCCTCGTAGATTCATGGAGACTTGACAGTTAGAACGTGGTATGCACACTCTGCCATACGAGGAGTATACTCTATGCGTCATAGTAATATCGCACTCGGTTTTTTCCAGAACTCGCAAACTGCTGATGCTGTGGTGTCCGATCTAAAGGAACACGGACTATATTCGTTTGCGACAATCCAGCATCGCATCGATGGCACCATCTCGGTTAATCGAAACTACCCATGGGGACCGTTAGCAAAAACTTTAGCGGCGTTCCTTATCGTCATAGGTTTGGGCTTTCTTGGTGGACCCATTCCACCTTTGATTGCTCTTATTCTTGCAGGAGCATCTCTTTTGGGTACATTTGTCTACTTTTTTAGACAGATGATTAGTCGTGAAGTCATCAATCGCTTCAAGAATCGTGTTACGGTCGATGAAATTCTCCTCATTGCAGAGGTAAGGTCCAAAAAAGCACGAGATGTTTTGGGGATCTTACGTCAAGTGCGTATGGGGCATCCCGTTTCGTTTCTGTTGCGCTCTGAGTTATTAGAGGAAGGATCTTCACACGTCACCTTTTTTAGCGAGCCTCTCACTAACGAGCAGTTACGTGAAAGAGCTGTGGATTTGGCCAAAACGCTTACTAAGACTGTAGAAGGCAAAAGCAGCGAAGCCCCGCTTTTAGCCCGATTGAATCAATGTGAAAAAATTCTTAAATTTCTCCGTAAGGATGTTGCTGAAGCGGAACATATTGAACAAACGGTGACTGTTTCCGCTGAATGGCTTCTCGATAACATGTACCTTATCGAGGGCAGTATTGAAGATGTGCGCATGCATTTGCCTAAAAGGTTTTATCAAGAGCTTCCCGTTATCACCGAAGGTCCACTAACTGGTTTACCGCGGATTTATAGTATTGCCATTGAATTGGTTAATGGGATGGCAGGGCGACTAAATCGTGAGAGCATCATAGACTTCCTCAATAGCTATCAAACGATTCAACCACTGACAATCGGAGAGCTTTGGGCACTTCCCCTTATGCTTCGCTTTCGTTTGGTGGAATGGATTCAGTTGCTTGCCATTCACGTTGACAATCGTATGCGGGGTGGAGAATTGGCAGGCTTCTGGGGGAATCGTTTACTCCACATGTCGCGAAGGGAGCCGCATCGCTTGGCAGCTTTGTTTGCTGAATTATCCCAGGAGCAACCGGCGCCATCCTTCCACTTTGCTGAAGAGTTGTTGGAGCATCTATTCGATGAGGAAGGCATTTTGCCTCATGTTAGGCAATGGCTTGAGCAGCGTCTATCGATTCCTATTGGAGAAGTCATCCATCAGGAACAAGTGCAAGAAACCGCCGAGCAAGTGGCCTTTTCTAACTCAGTTGTTAGCTTAATTGCGCTATCGCAATGGGCTTGGCCAGAGATTTTTGAGGCCACAAGTATCGTAGAGCAAACGCTACGCCAAGATCCCTATGGCGCCTACGCCAACATGAACTTTGCTACACGAAATTCCTATCGTGATGTGGTGGAGCGCTTAGCGAAGACTTCGCGTTTCAGCGAAGTGAAAGTGGCCGAGATGGCTCTTCAGATATCCCTGCAGGCTAAAAGCGATGTAGAACGTCATGTTGGATATTGCCTGATCGATAAGGGCCTAGAGGGCCTTGAGCAGGCCGTAGGATATAAACCTAATTTTATTCGTCGATTTCGCCGTGGAATGCATCGGCATCCCTTGATTACCTATTTTTGCCCTATTGCTGTCATTGCGACTGCATTAGAAGCAGGGGCTTTGTGCGTTTTGCAGTATCAAGAATTTTCACTACCCATGCTGGTGCTATTGGGAGGGTTACTCATATTTCCTGTGAGTGAGGTTGCTATTCAGATCGTAAATTTTTTGATCTCTTGGATATTACCTCCTAAAGCACTCCCAAAGCTATATTTTAAGGAGGGGATTCCACATGAGTTCCGTACACTAATAGTTATACCTACGATGCTGTCTAGTCCCCAAAGCATTCAAGATGAGTTGAGCCGTCTAGAGGTACGCTATCTTGCTAATACAGATGCCTCCCTTTGCTTTAGCTTGTTCAGCGATTTCAGAGACGCTCCACAGCAGATAATGGAAGAGGATGCGGCCCTCCTAGACATTGCCGTTCAAGGTATGAATGCATTGGACCAAAAATATGGTCCCGGCAAATTCTTTCTATTCCATCGCCAGCGCCTTTGGTGTCCCTCAGAAAATGCATGGATTGGTTGGGAACGCAAAAGGGGCAAACTGGAATGCCTTAATCGCTTCCTATTGGACGCGCAACCAACGGAGAATATTGTTTATGCAGGTCAGTCGGATACATTGCGAGATGTGCGCTTTGTACTTACATTGGATGCAGATACACAACTTCCTAAGGGCAGTGCTCAGGAATTGATTGAGACCATTGCCCATCCCCTAAATAGTCCAATATTGGCACCTGATGGACGTAGTGTGAAGCGTGGCTATACCATTATTCAGCCTCTTGTTAGCACTGAATTTGCTCATACCAAGGCCTCTTGGTTTGCGCGCCTCTTTGCAGAACCGAGTGCATTAGATCCCTATAGTCAGGCCATCTCAAATATATATCAAGATCTGGTTGGAGACGGCACCTACTATGGAAAAGGCATTTACGATGTTCGGGCCTTTCATAGTGTACTATTAGAGCGCTATCCAGATGCGCATCTTTTGAGTCATGACTTGCTGGAAGGCACATTTGTACGTGTAGGCTTTGCTAGCAATGTCCATTTGCTGGATTCGCATCCCGAGGATTATCTATCGTGGTCTACACGTCAATGGCGGTGGATTCGCGGTGATTTACAAATTATCGATTGGCTATTTCCCAAAGTGCCTTTAAGGAATGGACAGAAGGAAGACAATCCGCTAACTTTCTTCAATAGATGGAAGATTTTCGATAATATTAGGCGTTGCTTCTTGCCAGTATCGTTGATGCTTTTATTGCTAATCTCTTGGTTTGATGTGCGGCTAGCAGCTTGCATCACGGGATTTGTCACCTTTGTACTATTTCTTCCAGTAGTGTCGCTTGTCATAACCAAGCTTTTTACCTTTTCCCTGATTGCCATTCCGTTTGCCATTAACGACTTCCTTGCATCTCTTGGACGTGCCCTTGTCAAAATTTCACTCCTTCCACATGAAGCGTGGATGACCATTGATGCGAGTGCTAGAGTGCTCTATCGAAGATTGATCTCGCATCGCAATCTGCTGCAATGGATAACCCCGGGTTATGGTACTCGTGTTAATAAGCAGATGCACACGCGTTTTCTATTACGTATGTGCTGCATTTCAATCTTTGCGGCTGTGATTTTGGCTTTTGCTCCCTCTTGGATCTATGCAGCACCTTATTGTTTTGCGTGGCTTCTATGCCCAGTAGTCTTATATTTCTTGGATAAACCGCGTGTCATGCAACCTGACAAAAATTTGTCAGAGGATGACAAGGCCTTTTTACGCCAGCTTGCGCGTCGTACTTGGCGCTACTTTGATGATTTCGTAGGTCCACATAGTCATTGGTTGCCGCCGGATAATTTTCAGGCAGCGCTAAAGATGGAAGTGGCGCAACGGACATCCCCGACTAACATTGGCTTGTGGTTACAAGCAGTAACGAATGCCTATGACTTCCGGTTCGTCACTGTTGATACTGTGATAGACAAGATTAGTAATACGATTCAGGAATTGGACAAGCTGGAGCGCTATGAAGGGCATTTTCTAAATTGGTATCATACAGGCACCTTGGATCCTCTGCTACCGCGTTATATCTCTACAGTGGATAGTGGAAACCTACTAGCCTGTTTTTGGACGCTATCACAAACACTAGAGGAAATCGCTAGCGCTCCCATACTTCCATTAAATGCTCTTGATGGAATTAGAGATACTTTGGAGATACTGCTTCCACAGGTCAACAACGAGAACTTAAGACCATTAATCGAGCATCTACACGACCTGGCAGCAACACATCGTCACAGTATACAAGAGGTGATAGCTACGATTCATATGATCACTGTACACTCCCAAGAGCTCATAGTAGATGTAGAAAAACTAGGTTCAGAGCCTATTTACTGGTTGCAACAGGTCATATCACAAGCGGATCAGTGGGATTTGTTGATCCAGCGCTACTTATCATGGGTAAACGATGGAGCGCCCATCACCCAATCCCCTTCCCTGCTTAGTTTAGCTTCTGAAGATGACAAGGCTCAGTGGTACGCAGGCGAGCAGCTGCATCGCATTCGTGCTATCATTCAAAAGTTAGAGATCTATTCGTCTGAGATTAATCTTGAATTCCTCTACAGCGAGGAACGCAAGCTGTTTGCTATTGGCTATAATATCGAAGACAAGCGAAGAGACACGTCGTTTTATGACCTTTTGGCAAGTGAAGCGCGCCTATCTAGTCTAGTGGCAATTGCCAAGGAAAGTGCTCCCTTAGAACATTGGTGGTCTCTTGGGAGATCATACGCCAAGATTGGGAGGCATCGCATTTTGTTGTCTTGGGGAGGAAGCCTATTTGAATATCTCATGCCCCTCATATTCAATAAGCAGTTTCCTGATTCATTATTAGGCCAGGCTTGTTGCGATGTTGTCAGGTATCAGATGGTTTATTGCGAGCGCCGTGGCATACCATGGGGAATATCGGAGGCCGCATTTAGCGCCATTGATGCGCACAAAATTTATCAATATCGTGGCTTTGGGGTCCCTGGAATAGGATTAAAGCGCGGGCTCGAAAACGATTTGGTGGTCAGTCCATACTCTTCCGCCCTAGCTTTGGCGGTGAATGCTCCGGCTGCTGTAGCCAATTTACGAAAATTGGCTAACGAGCTTTTAGGAACCTATGGACTCTATGAATCGATTGACTATACCAGACAACGCGCTCCTACCGGTGAACGAGGTGTTACTGTGTATGCATACATGGCACACCATCAAGGAATGATTTTTTCCACTCTAAATAACGTGTTGAATGACAATATTATTCCTCGCCGCTTCCACAATGATCCACGTATAGAAGGTGTTGAAGCGCTTCTTTATGAACGCATTCCAACTATCAAACCAGTCAAGGTGCATGCTGTGCGTCGGGACACTCCCACGCAGCGCTTAAAGCCGTTTTCAGTTAACCCGGTCATGGGTGAAGTGGATACACCGCATAGTACGATGCCTAAAATTAGCCTGCTGTCCAACGGGCGCTACGGCATTATGGTCACCAACGCGGGTGGAGGCTATAGCCGCTGGAAAGACTATGATATTTCACGTTGGAGATCCGACCCTACGCGAGATGCATATGGAACTTTCTTTTATATCAAAGATACTCGTAGCGGAGATTTTTGGTCCGCCATGCATCATCCTTGTGGCTTTAAGAGCAAGCACTTTGCAGTCAGTTTTAAGGCCGATCACGCGCAGTTTAAGCGTCGCGATCATGAAATCGAAACAACCACGCAAGTAGTGGTGTCGCCTGAGGATGACGTTGAAGTATGGACCTTAACATTTGTTAATCATTCTTCACGTGTTCGACACCTTGAAATCACCAGTTACGTAGAGCTGGCATTAGCTCCTCATGCTGCAGATTTGGCGCATCAAGCCTTTAATAAATTATTTATCGAAACCGAAGCATTGCCAAATGGTTTATTAGCTTTCCGCAGGTTAAGAGCAGAAGATGAACAACCTCTCTATGCGGCGCATGTGGTTGCCGGCGGAGTTGATGCGCCCTTGGAGTATGACACTGATCGAGCTAAGTTCATTGGGCGTGGACGTGATGTAGCCAATCCTCAAGCGATGCATCAAGGTTCATCTAATACCTCTGGGACCGTATTGGATCCCATCTTCAGTTTGCGCAAGAGTATTATTCTAGCGCCGGGAGCGCGTACAAAAATAGCCTTTATAGTGGGCATCACCGATAGGCGTGATTCAGCTATAGGCCTGGTAGAAAAATATAAGGACATCGGCGCCAGTGCTCGCGCCATTGAACTTGCCTGGACGTATGCACAGCTTGAATTACGGCATCTGCGTATTCATCAAGAGGATGTACAGTTGTATCAGAAGCTTGCCAGTCGCGTATTGTATCCGCATTTACAACTGCGTTGTTCTTCTGAAAGGCTGCAAAGTAATCGTCAGGGATATACGCGGCTTTGGGCATATGGCATTTCAGGAGACCTTCCTATTGTAGTTGTTACGGTTGGCGATTCTTATGACATTGATGTGGTAAGGCAGGTCCTTATCGCCCACTCGTTTTGGGGTTTACGGGGGCTTAAGGTGGATCTGATTATCATCAATGATGAAGTCGGAAGTTATGAACATCCTCTTCAGGATTCGCTTCATCGCTTGACGCAAGCCCATGTTAACCGCAGCTTATTGGAGAAGCCAGGTGGAGTCTTTGTTAGAAGTAGTGAACAATTGCCTCCTGATGATTTAAATTTAATTTTCTGCTCAGCCACAGCAGTGCTAGTAGCTGCAAGAGGTACCCTAAGACAACAGCTAGTATCTCCCATGGCTCCTACAAACTATCCTCGCAATCTTACCTTTAAGAAAGCTCTCCATGACTACCCTTCGCAACCATTGCCATTCATGGAACTGATGCACTTTAATGACTTTGGTGGCTTTTCTAAAGAAGGGCATGAGTATGTGATCTATTTGGGATCAGATACAAATACGCCAGCCCCATGGATTAACGTCATGGCTAATGATCAATTTGGGTGTATGGTTGCTGAATCAGGTTTAGGTTGCACATGGTTTGGTAATAGCCAATCCTATCGCTTAACTCCATGGTCTAACGACCCTGTTTCTAATGCAATATCCGACGCTATTTATATTCGTGATGATGATTTAGGTAGCATATGGACTCCCACACCAAATCCCGTGCGTGAGTTAGATGCCTACCGGGTGACCCATGGGAAAGGTTATTCCTATTTCGAACATAATAGTCATGGCATTGAACAACACTTAAGTGTGGTTGTGGCCAAGGACTTACCCGTTCGTATTCAAGTTTTGCGCCTGAAGAATGCGTCTCCAAAAAAGCGACGGTTAACCATTACGGCTTATAACGAATGGGTTCTTGGTACCAATAGAGAAACGACCCAAATGCATGTCATTACGGAATGGGATCAGACTGCACAGTCACTTTTTGCTTTTAATCGGTTTCACGCGGATTTTGGAGAACGAGTAGGTTTTTCGGGATCCATTCCCCCTTCGGAGTCATATACTGGCGATCGTACTGAGTTTTTAGGTCGAAATTGTAGCGCCAAATACCCTGAAGCGCTTCAGAGGGCCGCTTTGGGAAATCGTGTTGGTGGTGGCCTAGATCCTTGTGGCGCGATTCAAGTGACGATCGATTTGGAAGCGGATGAGCAGCGCGAATTAGTCTTCTTCTTAGGATCCGCGGCAAATGTTACAGAAGCGCGTGACTTGATTCAGAAGTGCAGGGAGCCTGGAGTGGTACCGGCGCTTCAATCCTCCTCAATCGGCTCATGGAAGGATCTTTCAGAAAGCATCCAGGTGGAAATTCCTGATACTACAGCGGGCTATTTCTTGAATCATTGGTTACTTTACCAAACGCTTAGCAGTCGCTTCTGGGGAAGGACGGGCTTTTATCAATCCAGCGGGGCCTATGGATTCCGTGATCAACTGCAGGATTCCATGGCATTCGTCTATTCGAAGCCAGAACTCACCCGCGATCATTTGCTCAAAGCGGCCTCACGACAATTCATTGAAGGTGATGTACAACATTGGTGGCATCCTCCATCCGGCGCTGGCATGCGCACACGCATCACAGACGATCTTCTGTGGCTGCCTTATGTGGCTGCGTTTTATGTACGGGTAACAGGTGATACTGGTGTTTTACAGGAAATGGTACCCTTCCTCGAGGGGCCTCTTCTAACCGAAGGTCAGCATGAGGTTTATCAAACTCCGCGCATTACCGGTGAAATGGGCACATTATTAGAACATTGTCGACGAGCGGTTGCCAGAAGCCTTGCAGTAGGTCCTCACGGACTGCCGTTAATAGGTTGTGGTGACTGGAACGACGGCATGAATCGTGTTGGCATTCAAGGTAGAGGCGAAAGCGTATGGTTAGCGTGGTTTCTTATTCAAGTCATGCATGACTTTGCCTATCTTCTTGAATCAGCAGGAAAACCCGAGCCCGTCTGGGTAGAAAAGGCAAGGCGCATTGCACAGATTGTCGAGGAAACTGCTTGGGATGGCGAATGGTACCGCCGCGCCTACTTTGATGATGGAACTCCGATTGGATCAAGGGAGGGAAAAGAGGCCACTATCGACTCCATAGCACAGTCTTGGGCAGTAATATGCGGTCTGGGAAATGTCGAACGTTGTGATCGCGCCCTGCAATCAGCGGAAAAGCACCTTGTGAAGTGGGATGAAAAACTTGTCTTGCTACTCACTCCACCCTTCGACAAAAGCGCCAAAGATCCAGGATATATTAAAGGATATCCTCCAGGTGTACGTGAGAATGGGGGACAATATAGCCATGGCTCCATTTGGCTACCTCTCGCCTTTGCGCGACGTGGCGATGGTGATAAGGCCGTAGCGCTGCTGCAAGCTATGCTCCCCGCCAATCATGCAATGAACGGTGCGCAGGCAGATCATTACAAAGTTGAGCCCTATGTTGCCGTAGGGGATGTTTATGATTTAGCTGGGAATGTGGGTCGGGGTGGTTGGTCATGGTACACCGGCTCTGCCGGTTGGATGTATCGCATTTGGATTGAAGAAGTACTTGGCTTTAAAAAACTTGGCGATAAATTGGTCATAAAACCCACTATTCCTAAGCATTGGGATAGCTACAAAATTCACTATCGTTATGGGTCCAGCTTTTATCACATATACGTAGAAAATCCGAACCATGTCTCTACCGGACAATCACATGAGTTTCCTCTGATTGATGATGGGCAGCATCATGAGATCCATGTGACCTTAAATAATGGTTGACCGATCAAAAAGCAGAATGTTATTGCTGTGACCAAGGAATAACAAACGTCCTTTGACGGATTTTGGAAGCGACGCATAGCGTGATTTGATCTGCGTAGCCTTTACACCGTTGAGCACTCTTTATACTGAGCTTCTGTGGCTCATCTTCACATCACCGAAATACAGAATGAAACCTATTGTCTATCGCGCTGCGAATTGGACGTAGAATCGATTTTCCTGCTGTAGAATTTGGTACAATATCAATAATAGCCTATGAGGGTGGTACACTATGAGAAGGTTTAATTTTATGGTCGTCGCCATGGTAGCGACGGTCTCAACGCTAGCGGCCTATGGCAATAATAATGCCAATGATAGCTCAGATACTAACACCAATTCTAATCCACGAATGAAGCAAGCCAATGTGAACAAAGGCTATGGTCATAGTGATGATAAAGACAAAAAACCACATACATTTGACCGAAATAGCAATGCCAGAACAAACAACAACAGCGATGGTAGAGACTATAATGGCGACGACAATCGCTACTCAAGAGATGGCAGAGGCTATAATAGCGACGATAATCGCTACTCCAGAGATGGCAATGAGTACTATGGCAATCGCTATCCTACTGCTAATAACCCCTACTGGGCACGTGATGGCCGCTATGGATATCCAGGTGGCACCGGAAGTTGCAATTGCTGTGGCAGCAGCTGCGGCCGGGGCTATGCTTCTGGCAACAATTTTGATGGCTACTACAATGGCAATGCCAACAAATGGTATGGCGAGCGTGAGCTACAACAATGGCCAAACATGCGCTACAGAGACAATAGCGTTGCTAGACAGTATGAAGATCAAAATAGCCAGTTGGGTCAAAATCAATCCAATCAGCAAAATCAATACCAACCTCGCAACCGCTCTGTAGCAATGAACGATGTTCAAAATAGAACTACGGACTTAAAAGCACAGAACAACAGCCTAAAAGGCAACAACCGTAATGACCAGACCAATGCAGCTCTTGGTCAAGCAGTGACAGATGATGCCCTAATCATAAAAGTAAGAAATGCTTTACAAGCTGACGGCAGCTTGTCCCCACAAGTGCGTAACATTCAAATCGCTGCAGACAGCGGAAAAGTTACTCTGATCGGTACTGTTGCTAACCAAACTGAAAAGTCCAAAGTTGAAGCTGACGTAAAAGCTGTCAACGGAGTAAAGAGCGTTTCCAATAACCTCGTGGTCAAGTAATAAACCATCAAACGAAAGGAGATGGATATGAATAAAGATCAACTAAAAGGTCAGTGGAGCGAAGTTAAAGGTAAAGTTAAAGAAAGATGGGGAAAGCTCACAGATGACGAGCTAACTCAAATCAATGGTCAGTATGACCAGCTCATAGGCAAAATTCAGCAGCGTTATGGCTGCCGAAAAGAACAAGCTGAAGAACAATTCAAAAGCTTTGAATTCGAAACAGTAGGCGCGACGAGTTCACGTCAAGAGAACACACGTGAGCATGGCCGCAACCAATCAGGGCGTAATGAGCCAAATCGCACACCAGCTACAGGCCGCACAGAAGGTCACAATGACCAGAATCGTGGCACCGAAGGTCGTCGTGAAGGAAAAAATAAGAAGTAATTACCTATCTTGGTAATGCCTATAAAGTCGCCCGAATTATATCGGGCGGCTCCTTTCTATATTAAGACTAAAGTTCAGTAGTTTAAAAGAAAGAGATTGACCACTTATTCCTTTCAATGTTATGGCTGACTTATAAGGGTCTACCGGTCGCATAGACGATTAGCGCAGATGACCGGGACATGGTGTAACTCGAGACCGTGTTCAGCACATCCGGGGCGTACAAATAGCCTAGCACTTTTCTTCCCACTCATCACCATCGAAGTAAGCATCACTATCCATTGGGACCGAGGCGATGTTTCATAATCTGAACAGTGAGAGGAAGTATGAAAAAGGCAGTATTTGGGCTTGCTAAAAGCCAAGAACAGGCAGACCGTCTTGTAAAAAGCCTGCAAGATGCCGGCTTTAAAAATAATGAAATTTCGGTGTTGTTTTCGAGCGAGGACGCAAAGAATCTTGCTCAATCAGATGAATTCAAAGACTTCAACAAATCTGAAAAAAGGGAAAAAAAAGGCACCCTTGCTCATGAAAAACACACTAAAGCTCCAGAGGGTGCCGCTACAGGTGCCGCTACAGGCGGGGTGATTGGTGGAGCCATCGGCCTACTAGCAGGCGTGGGTACACTTGCCGTCCCAGGGCTTGGTTTATTTGTTGCCGCTGGACCAATCGTTGCAGCCCTTAGTGGAAGTGCAGTGGGCGGTGCTTTAGGGCTATTGATTGGATCGTTTGTAGGCCTAGGCATTCCAGAATACGAAGCCAAGAAGTTTGAAAGCGGGCTAAAAAGTGGCGGCGTGCTTCTTTGCGTGCATGCCAATGACGATGAATATGCCGATTTAGCCAAGGACGTTTTAGAAAGAGGCGGAGCCAAGGACGTAGCGACCTCGCGTGAAAAAGCCGGTACTCGCTAGTAGTTGATTAAACTATTTTTTCTAAGTTCCACCACCATCATTTAATTCGAGGTGTTACTATGAAGATATTTAAATACATGTGCCTTGCCATGGTAGCAAGTGCAACTTCACTCTTAGCATTTGGTAACAGTCAAGTCGATCAGCAAACACTCTATAGCGATGATTCAGACGTTGTTGCTACCGATCCTAAAAGTGATGATGCAGAAAAATATCAGCGAAGCAATGTTGATGATGATGCTGATGTTAATGATAATAACGGCAATCGTGGCAATTATTACAGAGATGCACGTCGAGGTAATTTCCACCGTCAAAATGGTGTCGGTCGTGGCCACTGGGGTGGCGGATGTCAAGGTGGCGGATGTGGCTATGAAGCGAGCTATGGCTGTGGCTGTGGTAGCTGTGGAGACAATTGGGGTGGCGGATACGGATATGGAAATGGCTACGGACATGGACGCCACCATCAAAGATGGTATTCGGACAGCAGCAATTACAATCAACCACGCTTTAGAGAACGTCAAACAGCCTTTCAACCAGGCGTAAGTAATCAAACGCGCCAACAGCAATACCAATCAAGAAGTCAAACACAGAACCAAAACCAATTCCAATCTCGTAATCAAAACCAAACACAGAATCAACGTGATCGTAGCATAGCTCTGAATGACGATCAGCAATTGGGCCACCCAACCCAAGCTAGATCTTCTACAGACGAATCTTTAGCAAACACCATTCGCACCGCATTTCAAAGCGATACTACATTTTCTCCACTCGTTCGTGTGGTAGAAATTAGAACTCAAAATGGCGAGGTTACTTTGGTAGGCTTTGTCTCTTCAGAAGACGAGAAAGCTCGATTAGAAGCCCTTACAAAACGCATCAACGGTGTTTCGACAATTAATAATAATTTGCAAGTTAAAGACCAGAACTAATGGTCTTTTGGAGGTGGCACATGAATAAAGAACAACTAAAAGGCCAATGGCAACAGTTAAAAGGCCAAGTTAAAGAAAGATGGGGAAAGCTCACAGATAATGAGCTAACTCAAATTGATGGAAAGTACGATCAACTGATTGGAAAAATCCAAGAACGTTATGGCTGTCAAAAAGAAGAAGCCGAAGAGCAGTTTAGCACCTGGAACTCAGATACAGCTAATAAACGTAATAAAAAGATGTAAACCTGGGAATCTCAGGCCGTCCGCTTTGCGGATGGCCTGTTTTTTTATATAACCCCCTACAAGCAGGTATCAAATGAAAAACGAGTATAGCATTCGAGACGTATTGATCGATGAACTTAAAGACATTCTCGGCGCTGAAAAGCAAATCCTTGCTGCTCTTCCCAATGTCATTAAAGCCGTCCAGTCAGATGACTTGAGAGATGCATTTAAAGAGCATCTAAAAGAAACAAAAGGTCAAGTTGAACGCTTGAATAAAGTGTTTAAACTGATTGGAGAACCCGTCACATCGACGAAATGCGAAGCTATGGAAGGATTGGTTAAAGAATGCGACGAAGCAGCAGAAGCCTATCCAAAATCCGCTGTGCGTGATGCAGCGCTGATTTCGAAATGCCAACGCATAGAACATTATGAAATTGCGGCTTATGGCACAGTCCGTACATTTGCCAAGGAACTCGGCTACTCAGAGGCTGTAGACCTTTTGGACGAAACATTGGATGAGGAATCAAATGCTGACAAACTCCTCACCAAAATCGCTGAAGGCGGATTGTTAACTTCAGGAGTTAATGAGAGAGCAAATGTAGCGGAAGATTAACCATGGGGTTAGTACTACATGCCAAAAATTAATGCGTAAAATGGCAAAATGGTCAAGATATCCTGCATATCCTGCCGCCAAAAGCAGGATATGCAACGATACATATCAATCTTCTGTTATTCCTTCTCCCACATATAGGTAGGCCACATAGCTTGTCTTGTGTGCGTCTGTTTTTGATGTGTTAGGATTTTTACCACAGAGATCATAGACTCGACTTTAGGCTTTTTTTGGAGCAAGATTGGTCTATTGAAATTTTCCTATCCTGCCGCCGAAGGCGATCCTAATCATCCTGTTTTTTCCTATTTAAGTGTCTATTTTAATGAAATGGTTCAAGCGGTACGTTCTGGTAAACAGAACATTATCGAAGCCAGTGTTGCTTCGGCGACCTCCAAAGAAATGGAAATAAAGCTACGAGCATAGCACGAGCCACTCTTGAAGAGCTTTGGGAAGACTACCGCGATCACAAACACACTAAGCGATTGAGTGAATGACTCGTGCAAGGCTAGAAGGCTAGGAAAGGGACCTAAGGGACAGGGACCTAAGAGACCAAAAGGACCTAAGCGACGAGGAAAAGGACTTAAGGGACAAACAATGCTCGGTTTTTCTGTACCTTATGTCTCTTTCCTCGTCGCTTAGGTCTTTTTGGTCCCTTGGGTCCCTTTCTCTGTCCTTTTGGTCCCTTTTCTATCTACCACAATATGTAAAATCGGGTCTGTGCCTCGACCAAAAAGATCGTTTCCACTATCATCCCACGCATACCACCAGGTGTGCCAGCAAGTATGCTGGCTGAGATTAACCTTGGAACCTGATCTGGATAACACCAGCGTAGGGAGTGTGGACTTGATTGTTTTCTTACAATTCCATTTCTATTTGTTATATCTCCTTGGTGGCTTTCAACATTATCAAGGAGAAAATCCATGTTGTTTGCCACATCACGGGCTATTGCCCCTGCATCACCGCGTCTATGTTTTATCGCCATGCGTCAGCACATTCCTGATGAACAAGCGCTTAAGTACCGCGTTTGTAGAGCCGTGGAGGCCGGATTCAAAGAAATTCAACTACACTATCCTAAAGAATACGTTCCAGAAGCTATTGAGACTGCCATATATTTAAACAAAGTAATTGGTGGCGACGCTAGAATTATAGCTAATAACTGGATCGAACTGATGTGGGCCGCTTCATTGCATGGCCTTCATTTAGGGCGTTTTGACTTTCCAATGCATCATGCGCGCAGGTTAGCGCCCACTGCTTGTATAGGCTGGACAATCGATGGATTGGGAGACCTGTCTTCATTACAAGCTCAGCAGGCAAACTATATAGGCCTTAAAATATTCAATTCTCCTCGCTCACAGCCTGGTGGAGTCGCGCCTATGGGAATGGAAGCTCTTAAACAAGCCATACAGCTTTACCAAAAACCCATAACAGTTCTAGGAGGTATAAACAGTCATAATTTGGCTGAAATTGCCTCTGTACTACGACCAGATGATACTATAGCGATGGTGGGAGATATCTGTAGGGAAGAAGACCCATACCACCTTGCTTACAAATATCGCTGCATTGTTGACGAGGTGAGTCGATGATGCCAAAACGCTTGATGTATCTTGCTGTGATTCTCATAAGCACAGCATTTGCTATTCTTAGGAATCTACGCAATACCCTTGCCGTGACAGATTTAGGGGGGCACGCTCTTTCTATCCCCTACTTTGAATTACTGGGAGCTCTACCAGCCTCTGCCTTGCTATCTGTAGCATTAGGATGCATGTTGCGGAGATATAGCTTTCAGCTGACGTTTTCCACGACAGTGTTTCTATTTCTGCTATTTTTTGTTCTGTTTACCTTTTTTGCTTATCCTTTTGCGCATCATTTGGATGATATATCAAGGCAGTTTTTATCAGCTTCTTTCTTTGTGATGGCGGAGTTATGGAAGGTCGCCCTATTAACTGTCTTATTTTGGGGACTGCTAAATCAAAATATTCCCTTAGCAGACGCTAAAGAACTCTATGCTCCTCTTATGCTTGCGAGTAGTTTAGGCACACTTGTTGCAGGAGCAGTGACAACATGGGCAGCCGGATCATCTGATTACATTGCGTTCTACGATGATCCTTGGAGGCAAACACTTACAATCCTTATTGCAGTTGTTGTGCTGCTTGGAGTTATTAGCGTTTTGCTATATGGACGAATAGCATCTCATCTTGGCAGCTCTGTCCAATATAACTCCATCAGCTATTCAGCATCTTTGATCTCTTTGCCCTCCAAGCTTTTGGCGCTGATGGTCATCGCTGACTATATCGCTTACACCTTGGGTGAAGTTATTTTTCTCGATGCTTTAAAACAATACTGCCCAAAATCGCAGGACTATTGCATTGCGATGGGGCATCTCTCGCTTTGGTGCGGTTTGCTTACCGTTGTAAGCGCACTTTGGATTGCGCCTGGAATCTTACAAAGATATTCGTGGGAAATTGCTGCTTTAGCAACACCAATAGCATTGCTGATCACTGAAGGTGTGTTTTTTTTGTTTTTGCGACTACCAAACCAGTGTCAGCTAATTTTAGGTTGGGAGCCCATGCAATGGCTTCAGGTTGTCGTGTGGTTGGGCTCATTTCAATATTGTTTGTGCAGGGCCCTTAAATATACTCTCTTTGACAGCTCCAAAGAAATTGCCTTTGTTATGATGTCACAGGATGAGCGAATGTCTGGAAAGCTCCTTATAGATGGTTTTTGTGCAAGACTAGGTCGAGGGAGTGCATCAGGCATTAGTCTCTTTCTTGCTCATCTAACGGGAGGGGCTATTGCCAGCGCGTGGTTGGCCGCTCCAATAGCCATGAGTGCATGCGGTGTTTGGATTGCATCTACATATAGACTAAGAAACGAACTGGTGCGAGGACAACTTTATGAATAATGTTTGTTTTTCTGGAGTCTATTACATTACACCAAACATGGGAGAAAACGGCTATCAATGGCTTCAGACTATAACTCAAGCCGTTGAAGGGGGTGCTTCTATGGTGCAAATTCGGGATAAAAAAAGTTCAGCCAGATGCTTAATTGAAGCCGTAAAATATATTCGTCCCGTTCTGAAGCAAAAAGCTGTACCGTTGATTATCAATGATCGCGCTGATATTGCATTTGCGGTGGATGCTGATGGCGTTCATGTTGGGCAGAATGATGTTCGCATTCAAACTATTCGCGCGATCATGGGGCGGAAATGTATTGTGGGTATATCCTTAGAGACCCCTCTACAGCTCCAGTCAGCAAGTGATGCGGATTACGTTGCGGCTAGCCCTTTATTTGTGACGCATGGCAAACAAGATGCAGGCCCACCTTGGGGCTTGGAGGGATTAGTGTGGTTGCGCAAAGCAACTACTCTTCCCATTGTTGCCATTGGGGGAATCAATAGAATAAATGTAAGTGCGGTTTATAAAGCCGGTGCCAATATGATAGCGGTGATGTCTGCCATCGCCTTTGCACCGTGTCCTAAATTAGCTGCGCTTGAATTGTCTCAAGAGGGAAAGCGGAACTTTTGATTTACTATGTTGCTGAACGAAGTAGTCAAACAGATCGATAGGAGGTGTTCGAGCTCGCTGTAGGTAGCAAGTCGGGTTTTAAATGGATGTAGTCCAAACTTAAATTTTTAGAATTTTAAGCGACTTCGAAAATTAAGAATTTCGTTTAAGGGATATTGATAGTCGCCTTCCGGATCTATTGTTTTGTCTATCACTGACAGATAGCATAGAATTTTCCATATTTTGTCTTTTGCAGACGCAGGCTCATATTCAAGAAGCCCATAACGAGCGGCCTGCATCCTCAAAGTTGCCCAAGCGGAAATTTCTTTACGCTCCCATTGCCTCAGGGTCAGAAGATCATAAATCTCTCGGATTTCATGGAAAGCCACTGTTATTTTTATTGGAGGCTTAGTCTTCTTGAATTTCATTTCGACTGCTTCGTTATGCTTATGGTCAGGCCAAAAACAAGGGGATGTTAATACGATTGGCCTTTTGATGTCATCAAGACTGAGTACGTACGGGATATGATGGTTTGTCATTTGTTTGGACAAAATGGAGCGATTGGACAACTTAGACCCTGATTGCTACCAAAACTTGCCGCACAAGTCATTGAATTTGAATTCA
>CAYTFC010000049.1:0-23754 GCA_964436955.1 uncultured bacterium
ATTGTACCAGAAACGCGCAAAGTGGGGTGTCCAGTTTTAGGGGTCCATTATAGATAGTCAACGGCTTTGGGACTTTTTCTGGTCTTGAGAGACCAGAAAAAATTGCCTCGATTTAACAATAAATAAGGCCTGGAAACTCCCTAAAACCCTATTCTAACCGCGGGTCCTTCTTTGCGTTAAAATTCCTAAAAAATTAAAACACACTTAGTTTTTGTAAAACAGAGCGTATGAACTAAGAACAGCGATGGTTTTGGCATCTCGAATGTCGCCATCGCGAATCATTTGAAGTGCTCGGACCCAGGAGACTTGTTCGACAGTGATATCTTCACCGGCATCTAGATTTTGTCCTACAAAACTCAGGGATTCCGCGACAAAAGCATACATCTTTTCGGTGCAAATCCCGGGAGTTGTATAGAAATGCATAATTGGTTTCATGGACTCTGCTTCAAAGCCCGTTTCTTCGATAAGTTCGCGTTTTGCCGTTTCAATAGGCGCTTCATTGGGTTCCAACGTTCCAGCAGGAAGTTCCCAAAGACGTTCACCCACAACAAAACGCTCGTTTTGGATCATAACAATGGTGTGCTCATCCATGATTGGCAGAATCACGACAGCACCGGGATGCAAAATTGCATCGCGCTGCTTGCTCTGACCATCTTTGCACTTTATCTCTAAAGAGCACACATCAAATCGCACTCCCTTGTAGACACATTTGGCCCCTTGAAGTGAGCTTGGAACTGGATAATCGGTATCTGAAAGTTGATGCATGAAAGAATCACCCGGAAAAAAGCTTTAGCATGAATGTAGGCTTTCGGTAATATTTCGCACAATGAATTAGGAGTCCATCATGCCACAAAAGAATCTTCTTATGTTCGCTGCCCTTTTGGGCTTTCTGGGAGTTGCTCTGGGAGCATTTGGATCGCATGCGTTGCGAGACAGACTTTCACCCACAATGATCGGTGTTTTCGAAATCGGTGTGCGGTACCAACTGGTTCATGCCTTGGCCGCAGTCATAGCAGCTGTAGCAGTCAGCAGCTTCAATGGCAGCTTCATGCTAAGTGCGGGTTGGTTATTTGTGGTCGGAACAGTGTTCTTTTCGGGCAGTCTCTACCTCTTGGCCTTCACAGAACTCAAGACATGGGGAATGATCACACCAGTAGGTGGATTGCTTCTTCTTGGCGGCTGGTTGGCCATGATTATCGGCGCGTGGAGGAGTTAACTAAGTGAAAGACCCTGTTGTTTTACGACTTGGCAAAGATAAGGCCATACGCCAACGTCATCCCTGGATTTTTTCCGGCGCCATCGCATCAGGTCTTGGCAAGGCACAGGGCGAGCTTCGTCCCGTCACGAGCTCTAAGGGCGATTTACTGGGGTGGGCGTATTTCAATTCAAAGTGTTCCATTGCTGGCCGTATGATCTGCTTTTCCGATCAAGATCCCCTTGCAGCTGTGAGACATCATGTGGAAAGAGCAGTGGCGTTAAGACGTACACTTTTTACACCACAGACAACGGGATATCGCGTCATCAATGCAGAAGGTGACTTCCTCCCGGGCTTTATCGCAGATTTATATGATGATACCCTGGTTATTCAAGTGTCCACACTAGGAATGACAAAGTTGCAAGATGTTATTGTCGAACAGTTAGTGCCGCTGCTAGGGATAAGTCGCGTTTATGAAAAGTCTATAACGGCTTCTAGAACCGAAGAAGGGTTAGCCCTAGCAGAGAAATGGCTTATAGGTGAACCTAAAGCGCGGATTCCATTTAAAGAAAATGGCCTTCGTTATATCGCAGACGTTGTAGAAGGGCAAAAAACAGGCTTCTTTCTTGACCAACGTGACATGAGACAACAGGTTCAACGCTTGGCAAAAGATAAGCGCGTCTTAAACTGCTTTTGCTATAGCGGAGCGTTTACGGTAGCGGCTTTGGCGGGCGGAGCTAAGCAGGTGACTTCTGTAGATATTTCGCCGAAAGCCATCGAGCTTGCTAAAGAGCATGTGGCCATGAACGGAGGCGATATCGCAAAACATGAATTTGTGACAGCAGATGTTTTTGATTATTTGCGTCAGGCTCAGTTGGACTACGACATCGTCATTTTGGATCCTCCAGCATTTGTGAAACGTAAAAGCGATGTTGTGAAAGCATGTCGGGGATACAAGGACATCAACCGTGTTGCCATGAAAGGCATACCGGTTGGTTCGTTATTGCTAACGTCATCTTGTTCACACTTCGTAGATGATACGTTGTTTCAGCAAGTTGTCTTTCAGGCCGCTGTAGAGGCTGGTCGGCAGGTGCGCATCTTAGATCGGCATCATTATGCTGGTGACCATCCCGAGAGCATCTTTCATCCCGAGGGCCATTACCTAAAGAGCCTTCTTTTAGCCGTAGATTGATTATAGGGAAACTTTGTGTTGATTTCTTAGGACTTTAACGCAAAAAGAGGATTAAGATGCGCAAAGGGCGCTAAGAGGGACCTGCGGTTAGACAACAGCTTTAGGGACTTTTTCTGGTCTTGAGAGACCAGAAAAAACTGCCTCGATTTAACAATAGATAAGGGCCTGGAGACAAACGCAGAAACAGGCCTTCTAGAGTGCATTGACGATCCTTTTGGACACCATCCTTCACACACTTGTGTCCAAAGTTAATGAGAAGGCCAAGTTTAATGTCTGTCATGCGAAGATACGTTAAGAGTTGTGCTTGATATATCGAGTTTTCTTTTTCTGTAGATTTGACCTCGATGATGACTTTACCTTCTACAATAATGTCCACATACAAGGGATCGCGTAAAACGGTATTTTTATATTTAATAGGCACCGGTACTTGTTGTTGTGTTTGCAGCCCTCTTAGGGTTAGCTCATGACACAAGCTACTTTCATAAATGCTTTCTAATAACCCTGGCCCGCCTAAATATCGGTGGACCTCAATAGCCGCACCAATGATTTGATAGGAAATGTCATTCTGCATCTTCGAACCTCGCTTTCTCAAAAAAAACTTTTAGTTAAAAGATAAATTGCTCCTCTATTGAAATTATTTCAATCAAAATTTTATATAGAATAGAATTTGGAGACCCAGCCGTATCTTTTGTTAAATCGAGGCAGTTTTTTCTGGTCTCTCAAGACCAGAAAAAGTCCCTGAAGCCGTTGTCTAACCGCAGGTCCTTCTTTGCGCCTTTGCGCATCTTAATCCTCTCTTTGCGTTAAAATCCTAAAAATCAACACAAACTACGCAAACAAGTAATCCATACGAACAGTACTACCAAAGACTGTACTGCCTTGCAGCTCTAGCGTGGGCGCGTTTGCAATATTGGCGATGTCCAAGCCCGCAAATAATGGCAAGCCTTTGTCTCCCAATAGACGTGGACCTAAATAGACGGTCAATTGATCAATTAGCTTTTGTTGGACTAAGGCACTTAATAACGTAGGCCCTCCTTCTACGATTACTTGGAGGACTCCGCGCGTGCCTAAATAGGGAAATACTTCACTTAAGTGTTGTAGCACAACGACCTCAGCACCTTTGCGTTCCCAAGCACGACGCGCATCAATCGAACAGGCTTGCGTGGTAATGATAAGCGTTGGCGCCAAAGATAAATCAAATAACGGTCCTTCAACGGGAAGGCGTCCAGTACGATCCAAAACCACACGTAAAGGCTGTTTTAATCCCTCCTCGTTGTAATGACGGACCGTTAAAGACGGACGGTCACTCATTGCCGTTCCCACTCCAATCAACACTGCTTGTGACTCGGCACGCAAACGATGAACATCCGCTCGAGCTTCACTACAAGTAATCCATTGCGAAGATCCGTCAGCTGCCGCCATTCGCCCATCTACCGTGATTGCGGCCTTGGCAAGACAATAGGCCCGCTGCTTTTGCCTATGATGCAAATAGGGACGCAGATAGGCGCTGACTTCATCAGAAAGCAATCCGACCTCTGTCGTGACTCCTGCTTCCTGCAGCTGCCGCAGGCCTTTTCCACTAACAAGAGGATCAGGGTCCTCTATCGCCGCAACCACATGTTTGACTTTGGCGGCAATCAATGCATTGGAGCAAGGAGGCGTGCGCCCATAATGAGAGCATGGCTCTAACGTGACATAGGCTGTAGCGCCCTTTGCTCGTTCACCTGCCTGTCGAAGGGCCTGTATTTCGGCATGATTGCCTCCAGGTGCTTGCGTATAACCTTCGCCAACCACTTCGTTATTTTGAACAAGAACACACCCCACCCAGGGGTTAGGAATCGATAACAGGCGCGCACGCTCCGACAATTGAAGCGCTCGTCGCATATAGTAAATAGGATTAAGTTTGTCTAATTGCATATGCTAAAAGCTTGCCACGCCATGTCGATTAACTCAATTATTATGCTTAGCAAGTAGGAAGGGAGGGCTAGGATCAGCGAAAAAAAAACGTCACATACATTTTTTGCTTGTCTGCTATTAATATTTTAGTATATCCTGCCCCATTCCTAAAGAGCTATTCACAATGACATCACGAACGCTGATCGAAAAGGAAGGTTATGAGCGAGCATTGTTGCCCTAAGTGTAGTTCCAAAGCATTCAAACGTAACGGGTTTACCAGACATGGTAAACAGAATCACCGTTGCCTAGAATGTGGACGGCAGTTTTCTTTGGACATTATCCAAGATGAACACGTCATCGATGTTCAAGCATACCAGATTCCGGTAAGCTTTGATGCAAAGCGCGAGGAATCGTTCGCTAAGTTACAGTAGCCCAGCGCCGGGCATCCTACACTATAGACATTGAGTTACCTTTCGGTGATTCAGTGTTTTTTTTTGAAAAAAAAACGCGGAAAATTGCGCAAGCTTGTTGCGATACATAAGCTATTGGTGTATAGTTGTTTTTTGCAAAACACAAAATTAAGGAGATTCGCGATGATTCAAGGATTCGTCGTCTTGGCGATTGCCGGCTGTATGTGGGCCTCAGTCTGTCTCGCTGTTCCCACCTCGGACAATGTTAATAAATCACCAGAAGTCGTTTTAAAGACAGATAAAGGCGATATCACGATCCGTTTAGATGCTGAAAAGGCTCCAAAGTCGGTTGCCAACTTTTTGCAGTATGTTAATGAAGGCTTTTATGATGGTACGATCTTTCACCGTGTGATCAAAAATTTCATGATCCAAGGTGGCGGTTTTACTACAGATATGAATCAGAAGCCGACTCATGCTACAGTGGCAAATGAAGCGGATAATGGCTTAAAGAACAAACGTGGTTCGATTGCAATGGCCCGCACAGCGGATCCTGACAGCGCAACTGCACAGTTCTTTATCAATGTGGTGGACAATCCTTTTCTCGATCATCGCGCGAAGACACGTGCCGATTATGGTTATACCGTGTTTGGCGAAGTTATTGATGGGCTCGACGTTGTTGATGCCATCCGAAATGTTTCAACCGGCAACGCTGGAATGTATCAAGACGTGCCTAAAGAGCCCGTTAAGATTATCAGCGCTAAAGTGAAGCAGTAATCTTGTTTCTTTCTTAGAAAGCGGCCATAGAGCCGCTTTCTGTAATTTCTGGGTTTATCATGATCAATGTTTCTGATCTCAGTATGGGCTTCGGTGGGCGAAGCTTGTTTCGTTCTGCAACTTTTCAATTGCTAAAAGGGCATCGCTATGGTCTAGTGGGCGCCAATGGCACTGGCAAGACAACGCTTCTGCGAATTTTGGCCGGCGAGGACGCGCCTGATAGCGGAGTGGTCGCGGTAGGGAAGGATTTAAAAGTCGCTTCTCTTAAGCAAGACCAATTCCTTTATGAAGGCGAAACTCTTGTTAATACCGTGTTGCGGGGCAATAAGGAGCTGTGGAAAGCTTTGCAGAGAAAGGAAGAAATCCTGGCTGGTGAAGACTTTTCGATGGAAAACTGCGATGAACTCGCCGATCTAGAAAAAGAGATTCTGCATCAAGATGGCTACGCCGCAGAAAGCCAAGCGTCACAGCTTTTAGTAGGACTTGGTTTGCGCAACGAAACGCATCACCAAACCATGAGTACTTTGTCAGGCGGATACAAGCTGCGTGTGCTATTGGCACAGCTACTGTTTTCTGCTCCTGACATCCTATTGCTTGACGAACCGAACAACCACTTGGATATCGTTTCCATACGTTGGCTAGAGGGCTATCTCGTTCAACTCTCAGGAACCGTTATTGTCAGTTCTCACGACCGAGACTTTTTAAATCGCGTCTGCACAGATATTGCGGATGTAGATTATGGAAATGTGCGTCTTTATCCAGGGAACTATGACAAGTTCCTCGAGACCAAAGCCGAGACTCGTGAACGAAACGAAGCGACTCTTTCAAAACATGAAAAACGTAAAGACGACATGCAAGAATTTGTTGACCGCTTCGGAGCCAAAGCAAGCAAAGCCAAGCAAGCGCAATCTCGCGTACGCATGATCGAAAAACTTGATGCCGAAATGGATCAGTTGGATCTACGAGCAAGCTCGCGGGCCAGTCCCAACATCCGATTCACACAGAGCCGCCCCTCAGGGGTGATAGCCCTTCGCGCCCACGGCATCAGTAAATCCTACGGCGAACGCCGTGTGTTAGATGGAATAACCTTCGAGGTCGAGCGCGGAGAAAAAATTGGCGTTATCGGTCCTAACGGAATCGGCAAGTCCACTCTACTCAAGATCTTAACTGAAGGCTTACCAGTCGATAAAGGAACCTTTGAGTGGGGACATGCAGTCGCCTTTACCTACTTTTCTCAAGAACATGATAGCCATTTAAACCGCGATCAAACGCTCATCGATTGGTTAACCGATGTGGTTTCCGATTCTTCTGAACAGCAGCGTAGAAATGCGTTGGGACGTTCATTGTTCAGTGGTGACGATGTTTTAAAAAAAATAGGGTCCCTGAGTGGTGGGGAAAAAGCTAGATTGGTTTTGAGCAAAATGATGCTTCAGCCACACAACGTACTAGTGTTTGACGAACCCACCAACCACTTAGACATGGAAGCCATTGAAGCTCTTGTCGTGGCTCTTAAGGAGTATCCCGGCACCATTATCTTTGTCAGCCATAACGCCTATTTTGTTTCTCAGTTAGCGAACAGAATCTTTGAAATACAACCGCATGGCATTCGAGATTTTCGTGGAACCTATCCTGAGTATTTGGAAACCTTCTCTACGGATTTTCTATCGAAGGATTCGGCACGGATTTTACAGGTTTCTTCTCCAAAACAAGAGAAGTCTGCCGTGCCAATGGATCACGAAGAACGTAGGCGCTTGCGTAACCGCAAGAACCAACTCAAAAAAGATGTTGAGCAGTCGGAGAAGCGCACTAATGAACTGGAAGCCGAAATTGGTTCCTTAGAGGCCATGATGGCTGAAGAGCGTTTCGCAAACGCCCCTGCCGATATCGAGAAGTTGGTGGTACGTAAATTGGCTTTAGAAGCTGAATTACATACCTGCGTAACAAAGTGGGAAGAAGCAGTCCGAGCTCTGGATGATATCCAGGACTAACCCCATGCCGCTTCGGCGAAGCGGCGCTACAACTTGTAACAGAACATGTAGTGCCGCCTCAGCGCCTAGTATCCGCTTCGACTGTATCTCCTGTTAGCGCATTTTGAAGTGAAAAGGGATACAGTCCCCCTTTGCGTGAGATCGATACCGGCGTGCCAGCAGACCAAAACTTACTATACTTATCGCGGTCGGAAAGACGAATTGAGTACGCGAGTCCATTATCTAAAATAAGCACTTCACCATTGTTGACATTTGTACGCACGCTAAAGGTATGGCTTTGACGGTAGGTATCGCTAAGAAATGGATTGCCGGGACGGACAGCCTCATTAGGGCGGGTAACGCCCACCTGATCATTACGTGTGATATTAACTAACGTAAAATGGCCATAGGAGTCTTGCGGGTTCGTTTGGATGTGGTCCATGCGACGCCAGGCCGCTGCACGCGGTTGATCGTTGGGATCTACTTGCCAAATAGAACCATCGTTTAGCAGAATCAGCCCGCCATTCCGCGCATTGTCAGTGAGAAGGCTAAAGTCTATTTGCTCTTGTTGCACAACTGGATTGCGTGCAATCGGCTGACCAAAAGGATCTGTGGCGTATTGATTGGATTCACCACTGATTAGGGCCGCAAGGCACTGCTGTGCAGTACACCTGCAACCCATTGCAATAACCTGATTGATCGCTCGAACAGTCCATAGATTAATCCACTCTTCTAAATTATCGCGTGCTTGAGAACTTAGACCCGATACTCCAGAAGATTGCTGGTCATTAGCATTCATCACAACGTCAAGTTGCACAAAAACCGGTTGAGCCGCGGCATCTCTTGCCGTTCTTCCCACTAAACCGGCAAGACATTCCTGGGTAGTACAACGACAACCCGTGGAGATGACTTGGTTGATCGCTCTGACGGTCCAAGTACTAATCCATTGTTGCAGTGCTGTACGCTCCTGGGAACTCAGATCTGTGATACCAGTAGCCTGTTGGTCGCCGCCACCCATGATATCGTTGAGGCCGTATCCCTGACAAAAAACGTTTATTGGGATGAACAGTAGTAAAAAAAATAAGATTGTGCGCATGAAAATTCTCCGATTTTTTTAGACATATCAAAGTTAATTCTTTAATGCAAAGAGGCAAAGAAAAGACATGTGACACATGGCTTACTCTTGTCCTTTTAGTCCTTGTACTTGAAAAGCTCGAATTTGGGCTTGATGTCTTAGCGAAAAAAGATCATTGTAATCGTACTGGAATTTAAGAAAAAATGGTTTGGATAATGATGGTTGATACACTGGTCGAAGAACGGGAAAGTTTAACCCTTATCAGCGGCGGAAAAAAGATTTTTGGGGTTTTTCACCGTCCTGTCACCCCACAGCATGTGCCTGTCGTCCTGATGTGTCATGGCTTCGCCGGTACCAAAGTGGGACGATTTCGTATGTATGTCCGTCTATCTGAAGCTCTTGCTCGAGCAGGCATCGCCTCTCTACGCATCGATTTTCGTGGTTGCGGCGATAGTGAAGGCAACTTTATTGACACCACCCTCGAAGGTCAAATCGAAGATGCGTTAACGGGTCTTCAATTCCTGCGCGAACATCCGCAAGTTGACACCGATCGTATTGGAGTCCTTGGTCGTTCTTTAGGGGGTCCAGTTGCTATAATGGTTGCGCGTCGTGCCCCAGATATTCGCAGTATGGCCCTTTGGGCGGCTGTGTATCACGGTGATCCATGGAAAGCGATATGGGAGGAAAATGCAAAAAAAGCAGCCGGCACCCCTGCTGCTAGCGGGCCTTTTACCTTTCAAGGTCACCTGACTAATCCATTATTGTTTCTACAACTTCTCCAGCTAAATATGAGAAATGAGCTGGCATCCTTGAGCCATATTCCTTTTTTGTGCGCTCATTCGGAAAAGGATGAAGTTGTTCATCCCTCACACGCAGCCCACTATCGCGAGGCACGAAATGGGTCTACGGCCCTCTCCAATTTTATTAAATTATTTGAAAGTTCTCATGACTTTTCGGATCATAAAGAGCAAGATATGATCATCAGGGAAACAGTTGACTGGTACTTAAAAACCCTCTAATCCGGAGGATTGATGAGCCATGAGGACCTTTTAGGGAAGCATCGTAAAAGCGAAAAGAACCCGCTTCCTCAGTTACTGCAACAGCCTATACATTCTTGTGTTAAGCCCGAAGATTGCGACCATATCCGCATGTTCATCGTACCCGGTGAACAGGTTGTTCCTACACAACCCCTTCGTGTAGGAGTTGTTCTGTCTGGAGGACAAGCTGCCGGCGGACACAATGTTATTATCGGTCTATATGATTGCTTAAAAAAGCTCAATCCAGAATCCCAACTCTTCGGATTTTTAAACGGTCCCAGCGGGATTTTGAAGGGTAAGTATATTGAACTGCAATCAGACCTGCTGGATGCTTATCGAAACACTGGTGGTTTTGATATGATCGGATCGGGGCGTACAAAAATTGAAACTCCTGAGCAGTTTGCCGAAGCCAAAAGGACCATAGAGTCTTTGCAACTCAATGGCTTGGTTGTCATCGGTGGAGATGATTCCAATACTAATGCCGCGCTTCTTTCCGATTACTTAAAGCAACATCTGTGTGACTGTAGCGTAGTAGGGGCTCCAAAAACCATCGATGGAGATTTAAGAAGCGCCGATGTGGAAATTTCATTCGGTTTTGATACCGCATGCAAAACGTTTTCTGAAACCATCGGAAATATCGCTCGAGATACCTTGTCGGCCAAAAAATACTATCACTTTATCAAGCTAATGGGGCGTTCGGCCTCGCACATTACCTTAGAATGTGCTCTACAGACACACCCGAATATTGCACTGATTGGCGAAGAGATTGCAAGGGACAGAACAACGTTAAGGCAAGTAACGGAGCAAGTCGTAGATATTATCTGTAAGCGAGCTGAGCTGGATAAAAACTATGGCGTGGTGTTGATTCCTGAAGGAATTTTAGAATTTATTCCAGAATGCCAAAAGCTTATTCAAGAGCTAAATGGATTGTTGGCGTCAGGTAAGGATCCTGTCGAGGTATTGAGCCTATTGAGCACGTCGTCTAAAGCTTGTTTTGAGGCCATGCCAGAAGGGATCCGCAATCAGCTGCTAATGGATAGAGATCCTCATGGCAATGTGCAGGTCTCCAAGATCGAAACTGAAAGACTCTTCATAGCTTCCGTTGAGGAAGAATTGCAGAGACGTCATTATAAGGGCAAGTTTAGTGCGCAACCACACTTTTTAGGGTACGAAGGAAGATCCTGTTTTCCTAGTCATTTTGATGCCAATTATTGTTATGCCTTGGGTTTTGTGTGTGCGTTGTTGGTGAATGCCAAAGCGACAGGCTTTATGGCGTTTATTAAAGGTCTCACGCAGCCAGTCAGTCAATGGGAAGGCGGTGGAATCGCATTAACCAGTCTTATGCATCTAGAAGAACGTAAGGGGCAACAAAAGCCGGTTATTAGAAAGGCTCTTGTAGAACTTGACGGGCCTGCATTTGAGAAATTTGCCGTGCAGCGTCAGGATTGGGCTTTAAATGATGACTATTGTTTTCCTGGGCCAATCCAGTTCTTTGGTCCGGAGGAAATGACCCATCAAGGGCCTAGATCATTACAGCCGCGAAAATGCCGCGTCGCACTTTAGCTTACTCATACTTCAGTACAACATAACGTTTCACTAGGAAAGAAGGGCTGTGTTCAAGCGCGATTTAGGTAGCAAGCCGAGTTTAAAGACCGAGGCTTTTACCACGCAAGATGCATTTGTAATGCTTATTGTCAGTTTTTCCTGCTGTAATCGGCTCTAGCTACGACAGATCCTATCGCGTCGTGCATCGCACCCATTAAAATTTGAATGTTTAAATTAAATTTTAATTTACATTATAATAAGATAGATTAACCTAACTTGGAGTGTATGCAATGGATCTGACTCCTTACGAAGGAACTAAGTTAACCTCTCATGATCTTGTGAACTTAGGCAAAAACATTGCAGGGGAAAAAAAGCCATCTTCTCCTGTGACGCAAGGAGGAACCAATACTTTAAAGGCTAAGATTAGCGATGTTGCAGGTTCCATTAAAAATAGTATTGTAAAGCTCACTAGAGGTGGCGAAACGAGACATTATAAAAAAATTGCAATGGAGTACATATCAAAAAAAAACAACGAATTTATAATGAGTCAATTTTCTCAAAAAACTTTAACCTCTACGGATCGTGCAATAATTAAAAAAAACATCGGAAAAGATTTCATGTTAGGTAAAAACGACCTGATTTCTATTCAGAACTATACTCACGTGTTATCTGATTTATCTAAAATTGACACTAAGAGTAAAGATGGATGGTTCAAAAAATCTTTTGACATTCTACATATAAGCAGCATACAGAAACCAAAATATGAAGAATATAAAAAATATCCTGAAAAATTCGACAATCTTGCACGATTGCAAAATTTATCCAATGACATCCCTTCGAATCAACTGGTAAATAAACTTAAAAAAATGAGTATAAAAAGTATCACCAGTATTACTGAATCTCAATGGAAATTAATTGAAGGAGATGCTCAGAATAATCGAATTAGCACCGGTCGATTACTTGAGAAAAGTATCTCGCTTGGAATTCCACAAGCCAAAATGGAAGCACTCCTGCAAAAAATAGAGCCAAATAGTCCTGAATTTGTCGATATTTGGCAAAGCGTCGCGAATCTCGAAGCGGTCCAATTTAACTATAACAGGAGAGACCAAGGGGAGGATTTTCTTAGACATATGGCGTCATTGCCTAAATTACTTGATGTTACTGTGCTTAAAGAGAAAGTCAACGACCTGAAGGCAATCGAACAAGGTATACACGTACGTGCTATTGGCTCATTGCTTGGAATTCCTGAAGTCAGAATGGAAACTCTCCTACACAAAACACAGCCAAATAGTTCGGAATTTATGCTTATTGAGCAAAACCTCGCTCTTCTTGGAACGGTCCAATCGCACTATAACAAGAGAGGCCAAGGAGAGGAATTTCGTGAACATATGGCAAGATTGTCTGGATCACTTGACATTGCTACGCTTACAGATAAAGTCAATGAACTGATGGCAATCGAACAAGTTATACACGTACGTGCTAGTAGCTCGTTGCTTGGAATTCCTCAAGCCAAAATGGAAGCTCTCCTGCAAAAAACAGAGCCAAATAGTCGTGAATTTAGGCTTATTCAGCAAAGCATCGCGGTTCTTCAAACGGTCCAATTTAACTATAAAAGGAGAAACCAAGGGGACGATTTTCTTAGACATATGGCAAGTCTGCCTGAGCTACTTGACGTTGGTTCGCTTAGGGATAAAGTTCACGCTCTGGTAACAATCGAACAAGGTTTACAAAGACAACAAAAGGGGCCAGGTGGAGAAGTTTCGTAAAAATATGACAGGGTTGTCTGAATCACTTGACATTGCTGTGCGCACCAATAAAGTTTTTGAACCTATCTAAATCAAAAAGGCTTTGAGGGGAGAGGGCTAGCGAGTTTACTTATTCTTGATTGTACGGCTCTTCTTTGTTAGAATGTCCGCTCTAATAAAAGGAGCCTTTATGTGCCGGATCAATAATGCCCTCACTTCTTCAATTATCGCTGGAATGGTGCTTTGTACATCGTTTGCCTACGCGAAGAATAAGATTGATGCAGGTCCTGTATATATTAACATGCATGTCTTGAACTACGGAAAAACAACTCAAATACTGAATATGGGGGGAGTGAGAGCTGATTCAACCCTGCAACCCTTCTCAAATCATCCGTGGCTTAAAGGTATCTTGGTAAAGCCGACTATCACGCTTGCGGAGGGGGATGGAAGCTACTTCTGCGCTGGTTTAGGCCTTGGTCAGTGCGTTCCCGTGACCGATACTCTTACCTTTTCAGCGGTAGTCGGCATTCTTTACAGTAGCTTAAAAACGCGTACAAACCTTCCAGATTTCGGCTTGTCTGATCTGCGACAAAAAACCACTGGCACAACCCCTTACGTTGGTCTAGAGGCCTATTATAAACCTTGTGATGACTGGCTGCTCTCAGGTTCCGTACAGTACGGATGGAGCTCCTCCCGTACCACTTTGCAAGATATTGGCTTCAGCGAAGGATCCAGTAAAGGTCCCAGCTATTCACTCATGGCAGACTATTATATGACCCCTTGCTGGTCGATCAATGCGGCCTTGGGCTACAACCGCATGTTAAGTCAAGAACTACATGGCTTTAGGGCCCTAGGCGCACGCCTTGGAGTGGGGTATACGTTCTAGCTATGGTTTTTCATCACTAGGGAGTCGAGAAATTCCCATATGTGGCCACTATTCCAGTCCATTGGAGAGGTTTCGTCTTTTTGCAGGGTATGGACCGCTACAACCGCACCATCACTTGTTCTAATCACTCTAAGGACAAAGTAGTCGGTGAACGAGCCATCAGTAACTTCTAAAACACGGTAATGTTGATCTAATTTGCCAGCAGCTTTGGGGGCATGATTCACCGCTACTGCCGCCACGTGAATACCAGCGTGTTTCTTAAGAGATTCTTCGAATTGATTCGCCAGATCGATAGCTTTACTGCTAGTCTCTGCAGACGAAAAAAGTGGCTGTTCTTGGTAGACTAAACTGAATGTTTCCCTAAAAGTCTTTCCATTTTTATTCGGCTCCGACATGCGTTGAGCTAAATACAGGTGATTTGAGCGATTTTCCTGCTGAATTTCACGCGAAGGTATCGGAAAATTTGCCGTGATATGATGCGTCAGTGTGTCAAAACTTACGGGCCATTGGTTTTGCTGCTGAGGAGCAGCTAGTGGCATCACCGGTTTATCGGCATATCCGAAAATACTGAGGCAGGAGGCTCCCATCATAAATCCTGTAAGAATTTTTCCCATAACTTACCTTCCCTTACAATTAATTGATGTCATCCTGGCGTTGATGCGAAAATGATACCAACTTTGACCATCAAGTAATATTTTTGTTGGAACAAATGAGTGAATCGCTATTATTCCGAAGAGTAGGCAACTGGACAAAAGAAAGCCTTCCGAAAACGAGGAGAGTGGGGATGAGAAAGAGTTTTATCATAGGCTTGTGCCTATCCTTTGCGACGCTGTGCTTTCATGACGCGTCTGCCCAAGAAACTAAAGCTACCGTAAAACCGGCGAAACCGACGCCAACTCGAGTCAGTTGCGAGGGGTTAGGAAAAGACTGTGACATACAGAATGCTGCCCATGCTTGGCTGCGCCTAGTAGACGCGGGGGATTACCGCCAAAGTTGGTACGCGGGGGGACAGTTTCTGCGCTGCCGGCATTCAGAAGATGGCTGGTTCTGGCACCTGTGCAAAAAACGTAAGTGCTGGGGAAAAGTTATTTCCAGAGAATATCAAGGCGCAGAACCTTGCTGTAACCCAGAGAAGTTCCCAGAAGGAAGCTATTACTGGATTACGTATCAGACGTGCTTCGAATGTGGCTCAGTGTGTGAACAGGTAGCCGTAAGATGCGATCCCGATTGCGCTTGCGGAGGGCGTTGGCGAGTGGTTCACTATAGCATGCAATAACATAACTCCATGTGAGTCAGTTATAAGGGTTTAAGACTTGGCGACGTCTCTAATGGGGTGGCGCGGTCTGTCCCCAGACCGCGAAATCTAAAAGTTACTTACCAAAGGTTTGCCCAATGGACTTCAAATTCGGCGCCCTGAGGACAGTCAGCGCCACCATCAAAAAAGTCAGAATTAGCTTAACGCGTATGAGCTTTCGCACGGTCCAAAATTCACAATTTCAAGCCGCGCGTGGTATATCTAAAAGACTGATCAAAACTACTAAAACAACGACTGCCTACGCTGTTCAAAAAAATTATGCAAGGCTTGGGTTGACTTTCACCCAATCTTAGCATAGACTTCGCCCTAGTCGCATCACGGAGGAAATATGCAAATATGGCTCGACACTACCGACACAGATACAATTAACAAAGCTCTTCGATACGGTGTGTTGCGCGGCGTGACCACTAATCCGTCGATCATTGCACAAACTGGAAAGGCTTTAGAAGATATTCTCGATCAGCTTTTGGAAGTTCAACCGGGTCCCATAGCAGTTCAGGTGACCGCCGATTTTACTGCAGGACAAGTCGCTCAGGCTAACCGATTGGCAAACGTCTCTTCGCGAATAATCGTAAAGATTCCCGCAACTTCAGAAGGACTCCAAACGATCCATGAGCTGTCGCACAACCACATCCCCACCATGGCAACAGCCGTATTTCATGCACGACAGGTCATGGCCGCAGCAATGGCAGGGGCCAACTACATAGCACCCTATGTACGATGGATGGATGATTTTGCAGGAGTAGATGCCTTCGCCACACTAAAACTCATGCAGTCACTATTGACCACGAATGGTTGGAACGCCAAAATCCTAGCCGCCGCCTTACGCACAACTGATGATATCGTTAGTTGTGCCCAAATGGGAATAGCCGCAGCGACACTAAAACCCGCACTTTTCGAAAGTTTTATTGCCAATCACGATGCAACCGACCATTTTGTTGAAGTATTTGCAACAGATTGGCAACAAGCCAAGCCCTCTGACCTCTTACCCGTCTTACTGACTATTTGAGATGACCCAAATCCTAATGGTCGGATATAATTGATGCTCAATAAGAAGAGATGAGGGAACATGAGTAAAAAGGCAGTCTTTGCATTTTGTGCACTTGCGATTCCCCTATTCGCTTTTGGTAGCGTCTGTGATGGCGTGAAAGAGCGCATGATTCGCGATCTTGATTTTATCCGAAATACATTCGACGTTAAGTATGCTCCTGCGGACTGGAAGAAGCGCTATGCGCAATGGGACTTAGCTGAGGAAATCGATGTAGCCAAAGCTCGCGTACAAGCATGCGACGATTTAACCGTAAAGAACTTTCAACGCATCGTAAAGTACTTTTTTAATTCCACTAAAGACTATCACGTCGGCGTATCCTTTTGGTCAACGGAATGGGCAGCTCTGCCCTTTCGCGTTTGTGGTGCCAATGATAAGTTTTTCATCTCTTATATCGATCGAGCACGCTTACCTGCGCGGTCATTTCCTTTTCAGATTGGTGACGAACTCGTCATGTTTGATGGTCGGCCAACAGGGGATGTTGTCCGAGAACTTCGTGAAGTCGAAATAGGGAATGCTAGCCCAGACACAGACCAGGGCTTAGCAGAAATTCTGCTAACCAAACGTACCGGTAGTTCGGGCATGAATGTGCCCCATGGACCGGTTACCATTACGGTAAAATCAGTTAAGGCAAATACCACTTCTTCCTATCAAATCATTTGGGACTATGCACCTGAAAAAATTAGGGAACTTGCATTTAAACACTTTAACTTTGAAGGTTTCCACCACCCACGCAAAGTGTGTGAACATAAGTTTTTCAATAAGCAAATGGTTATGCCTTTTGCCAAAGACCTATCGCCAGAAGCAGACGGTTGTTTAGACCCTAACGAAATGGGCGCGCGTAAGAGCTTTGTTCCTCAATTAGGCAAATTGCTTTGGCAAAATGACGAAAGCGACCCGTTTTATGCCTATATCTTTGAGTCACCCAGCAAAAAGAAGATCGGCTATGTGCGCATACCGAATTACAGTGGTGGCGCTTATGAAGTTGAGAGTTTTGCTCGAGTCATCGCCTATCTGGAAAAGAACACGTCGGCGTTGGTTATAGATCAAGTCAATAACCCCGGTGGATCGGTCTATTATCTTTATGCCCTGACTTCACTATTGACAGATGGGCCCCTGCATACACCCAAGCATCGCATGACTATTACCCAGGAAGATGTTGCCTTTGCTCTGGAGTATGAGCAACTATTTGCAAACATTCGAAGTGATGATGACGCACGTTCTGTATTGGGCGATAGCATGCATGGCTATCCCGTTACCTATCAGACGTCGCAGTTCATGCTAAATTTCTTCCGATTTATCGTTGATGAATGGAATAGCGGTCGCACCCTCACCAAGCCCTATTATTTGTATGGCGTCGATTCTATCAATCACCACCCCGAAACACGCTATACCAAACCCATAATAGTGTTGGTGAATCGCCTCTGCTTTAGTGGTGGAGATTTTTTCCCCGCTATTTTGCAAGACAACAAACGTGTAACCTTATTTGGAAGCAAAACAGCGGGTGCAGGAGGCTATGTAGACAGCTTCTTTTACGCAAACCCGTTTGGAATTGCCCATGTTCACTATACCGGTTCTATTGCGGAACGTATCGATAACAATCCTATCGAGAACCTAGGAGTCACTCCTGACATCTATTACGACGTCACAGAAAATGACCTGCAAACCAATTATAGTGGCTATGTGCAAACCCTCCTTGAAGCGGTAGACGCGTTGTAGAAATTCTAAAATACATCTATCCCTAACCACTTCGACGAAGTGGCATTAACAAATTTTTTTACTTTATTTTGATGACATTGCTTCACAACAAGTCGTCGGACTGCTACATTATGAAAAATTTTGTGAGCTCTATGAAAGATTATCTCATCACCACTCTCCGTGATAAATCCACCGGTCTTGTTGAATTTCGACGTGCTACGCATAAAATGGCTTCAATCTTGGCAGCTGAAGCTGCGGCGATGATCAAATACGAATCTGTAACAGTTACCACACCACTCGCAGAAACTGCGGGCGTCAAATACCGTCGAAGGCTAGTCCTAGCCCCAGTGCTACGTGCTGGAATAGTATTGCTGCCCACTTTTCTGTCCATTTTTGATGATGCGCTCGTAGGTATGATAGGCATCCAACGTGACGAAGCTACTGCTATTGGCCATGGCTACTATACTAAAATCCCAAAAATGTCTTCTGAACACGATGTCATGGTTCTAGACCCCATGATAGCTACCGGTGGAAGCGGTTCCCTTACTGTGAATGCGGTAAAAAGTGCCGGAGCTCATGAAGAAAATATTATTTATGTATCCGTCATTGCAGCTCCGGAAGGCATGAACGTCCTACAAACAAACTTTCCTAAAATGCGCATACTAACCGCTCAAATCGATAAAGGTTTAAACGATCAGAAGTTCATTTTACCCGGCCTAGGGGACTTCGGAGATCGCTTCTACGGCACCTTATGAGTAGGTTTCCCGAACCAGTTCTGCCATCCAACGATGTCTTTAATGAGCGCAAGCAAAGGCAAAAAAACCTTATCAAAGCATCGTTATACGGTGTGCTGCTTCGAGCCCTTGTGATTATCATTGAATTAGCTGGTGTTGTCACCTTCCACAGCTCAGCACTACTTGTCGATGCGGTTGCCAGCTTAATGGACATTGCTGCCACGCTTTTTCTTATCTTTTGCATTCGCCTAGCTTCCAAACCTCCTGATCTCAACCATCCTTTCGGACATGGTCGTTATGAACCATTGGCTGGCTTACAGTTGGGTCTTCTTTTGGCACTGCTAGGAGGCATGTTGGTCTTCCAACAAGTTTCTAGCCTGGTATCGCACGACGATTCTATTCCTATGAATTCATATGCATGGATTATCCCGGTTTTTGCGATACTGCTGCTCGAAGTGGGGTATCGTCAGGCCATGCGTGTAGCCAAAAAGCATGATAGCCCTGCCCTTGCCGCTGACGCGTGGCACTATCGTGTAGATGCCCTCAACAGCTTGGTAGCCATGATCGCACTTGGAGCAGGTTCCATTATGCCAGCTTGGAGTGTTGACCTTGACTTCTTAGGAGCCCTCATTATCGCTGCTTTAATGATTGTCATCGGCATACAAGCGGCACGCAGTAATATGCACCAATTACTCGACCGTGTTCCCGAAGAACGCTTCTTCGACCTCGTGAACAGTGCGGCTAAACGCATTCCTGGGGTGGCAGAGACAGAAAAGGTGCGCATCCAGCAATATGGTCCTGATGCACATGTGGACATCGATGTTGAGGTCGATCCGGCTATGTCCGTCCAGGAAGCCCACCGCATTAGCCAACTTGTAAGGGCTGAAATCCAAAAGGATTGGCCTGCTGTCAGAGATGTCATGGTTCATATCGAGCCCTATTACCCTAACGATCACTAACATTCCCTAGCCTTCACTCACATAAATCACTCGTCTTAATAAAAGCATAACTTTAAATCGCACGAAATAGTCATGCTTGTTGCGTCAAAATCAGGTCATGCTGTAATATTCCCGCATTATCTAAAATTTAATGCTAACTGCAAACACATTACCTGTAAAAAACATCCATGATCCTAGAATGCAACACTAACCTTCCCTATCCGAAAATTCCAGAAACATCAAAAAGCGTCATGTTAGAAGATGAATGCTTCACACCTGAAAAGCCCAAAAGGAATATATGGTCCAAGACAATCGGCAATTATAATCTTACTGTCGCTTCACCTGGTTCCTGTATTACTCCGATACGCAAGAAGGTTGAGAAAGTAAAAGGGCATTACCCTGAATGTGTTCTAAAAGTGCAGCGTACAGCCACGGGAAAAGCAAAAATCGTATGCCCAAAGAAATGGAAATCGCTAGAAACGCGCTGGATCTGCTATTGGTTTATCAGTCATAATGCCGTTGATGGAAGATGGATGATCTATAGGGGACGGACTGGAAATTTATACAATAGACTAGCGACACATCAAACCAGTTTCAACAATAAAGGGGGTCGCAAGAACTGTTCGTTAGCGCAAGCATTTCGGCAAGGTTGTGATGTGTACTATGGAGTTCTCCATATCGCCCGCAACAATGAAGAACTTGTTCAATGGGAAACATCATTTGAAGTTCAAAGCGACGATCCATCACATGGTAAGTCTATCGGCAATGGAGACCCAAGCATTATTTCTGGAAGCCCATTAAAAGACGGAACAGGCGGCATTCCCTCTCATATTTTCGATAACCTAAAGACGGAGTTTAGCAAACTCTCAATAATAGAAGATCCTGTGAATTATAGCCCAAAAGTTAAGCTTCCTGTTAAGTTTAACAAAAAGACACAAAAATACACTGTCGATATGCCCGAAGAGTGGGCCAAGCTTACTAGCGTAGTCTATGAATGGCAAGTGGACGGAAAAAAACTTGAAGGTGAAACAGGACAGCCATTAGCGAATCGTGTAAAACAATACTTAAAAAAAGCTGAATATAAGGAAAATAAGGACCCTATATCCAAGGCAATTCGGAAGCGCAAGAACGTAACTTTCGCCCCTATTGGACAAGCCTTGCCTTCAGACCGAAAAGTTTGGGAATCCTATCTTTCAAGTATGAAGAAGACCATGCGCAAAGACGGTGGTTTAAATTATCGACAAGAGCGTCGCGGAGAAATACCAACTACCCGTCTCTATTCCATTCCTGACCCTTTATCTATACCGCATAAGTATCATCCGCAGTCACAAGGTAGAAAGAAGTCGGGCTAATAAGAGCATAAATACCCATATTTCCACTTTGTGCTAGGATGACAAAAAAGGCGTACTAGAGAGAGGTGAGTATGAAAGCGCTGCTGCTATTTCTAGGTCTTATTTTGAGCATACCGCTAATTGGAGCAGATTCCGATCGGCAAACAATTACCGTAGTGGGGCAGGGCAAAGCTATAGCTACGGCTTCTATCGTGGATGTTCAGTTAGGCATTGAAAATCAGGGAGCTAATGCTGCTCAAGTACAGCAAGATCTTGCTAAGCGCATTGAGCCTATTACGGATATGTTAAAGCAGCAAAAGATCCAAAAGGTCTCAACAGCGGGGATTCACGTATATCCGCAATATAGCAAAGATGATAACACCACTATTATCGGCTATACCGGCACAAGCATTATCAGCTTCACCGCGAACGTTGAGCAGGCTGGTCCCTTAATCGATATGGCCTTCAAAGCCGGAGCAAATCGGTTACAAAATCTCGCTCAGCATCCAAGTGAGCAAGCTGCAGCGGAAGCGCAAAGCGGGGCCCTAAAAATGGCCGCAAACGATGCATTAGATCAAGCTAGAACAGTCTTATCAGTCCTTGGACTCAAGCAAAAAGAGATCTATAAAATTACGGTATCTCCCTCGATGGGAAACGGCCCAAGGCCATTCTATGCCAAAGCAGCCATGCGTGCTGAAATGCAAAACACTCCTACTCAACTGATGTCCGAAGAACAAGAGACGTCTGTAACTATAACTTTAGAAATTGAGTATCAATAGAAGCGCCATCGCTTTGACACTTAATCTAGTCAAAGTGGGTCGCGTTCGAGCAGGACTACTGCTTCTAGATTGATAAGAGTAGATCCTGTCGAACGCGATGTGTCTAACGAAAACTTAGTTAGTTACCTAACTTTCGAGCATTCTTCGTTTTATTTTCCAAGATTTGATTTTGTTGGCATCTCTCTATCGTTTCTTTAATTTCAGGGTACTCTTCGGCACAAAAAGCGAAGGGATCCATACCGGCCTCGAACAGAAAAGTGATCATTTGAGAGCTCTCTTCTAGGCTAGTATCGTTGAAAATTCCATCACAAGAGGCTCCATAAGCTAACAGAATTCGGACGAATTCCAAATCCTCATCTTGTGGGGCGGTATGTGCCAGCTCGATAAGGCCTATGTGAAGAGGGCTTCGTTTTTGCTCAAACTCACCTGGTCTATCCATCGCTTCTATATTGGCTCCATTATCTAGGAGGAGCTGCACGGTTTTGCTGTTTCCAGAAGCGCTCGCGAGGTGTAAAGGAGTTCGCCCCTTATCATCAGTCGCTTCCTTATTAGCTCCATTATCTAGGAGAAGCTGCGCGGTTTTACTGTTTCCTGAAGCGCTCGCGAGGTGCAAAGGAGTTCTCCCCTTATCATCAGTCGCTTCCTTATTGGCTCCATTATCTAGGAGGAGCTGCGCTATTTCACTTCTTCCGAAATTAATCGCAAGGTGCAAGGGGGTTCGCCCCTTATAATCAGTCGCTTCCTTATTGGCTCCCTTCTCTACAAGGACTTGCACGTGTTCAATATTCCCCGACAAACTCGCGAGGTGCATAGGGGTGCGCTTCTTATAATCAGTAGCTTCCTTATTGGCTCCCTTCTCTACAAGGACTTGCAAGTGTTCAATATTTCCCGACAAACTCGCGAGGTGCAAAGGGGTTCGTGTATTAAACTCATTAACTTCTAACTTAGCTCCCTGATTTAGAAGAATGTGCACGGTTTCACTATCTCCCGAATCAACCGCTAGGTGCAATGGAGTGTGGTTGTTATCATCAGTAGCTTCTACATTGGCTCCATTCGCTAGCAGGATCTTCAGGGTTTTACTATCTCCTGAAGCACTCGCTAGGTGCAAAGGGGTTTGCCCCATTCTATTAGCAGCTTCTATCCTGACATTTTGGCTTAGGAGAATCTGCACCGTTTTCCTATCTCCCGAGGCAACCGCTTGGTGCAAAGGGGTTTGTTCTTTCAATATTGAGATAGCTACACCGCCGGTTGCTATCTTTTTATCACTTACGAAACCATTTTCAGAGCCAATGGGTGAGTGAGTGTTTGTATTTATAGATGAGATGGACGTAGAAGGTATATTCATAATATTTCCTTATTTATATTAATATTACAATAACAATGTTTAACTGAAATTATAGTTGAAGGCTTAATTGATGTCAATAAATAATTATAATATTGATGTGCCAATTTATAAAGTTCCGCCTCTTTCACTAATGGGAGCTTGCGGTGCAATAGCCGGATTGTATTTTAGTGAAACGTTGATTAATACATTAAGTAGTCAAGACTAAATTACACAAAACAACTTATTGTAGGTTAATACGGTATATCCCTTGCTAATTAGTGCCTCCCTACTTCTATCAATTCGGCACGCAGAACACCTCTGTCCGGTAACACGCTGGAAAAAATTTATAGATTGGTCAAATCAGGATGCATCCGAACGCTTTGTTTCAGAACTAAAAACTCTCGAATAATTCTATTGGGGGCTCGCCCCCTAATCGTTTTTTACATAGTCTGATAGTTCTTGTATCTATTGCGACTATACATAACGTTAATTATCGGATGTTGAATTTAATACCTGTGGATATAAGATTTTTCACATCATTTAGTTGGATTTGAGAAGAGTTTTCTTTTGCCCATTCTAGCTTAGAAAGGATGAGATCTTCCGGTGCAACAATCCAAATTTCGCAATCTTCAAAGTGAATGCGACGTTTTCTCTGAAATTCAATGTGCCTATAAGCAGTCTCCTTACGCACAATGAAATCAACCTTCAAGACAGATTCATTGTGAATAGCGTTAAACATGCCTTGTTTGCCCGTTCAAATCGCCGGCACACCAGTTTCAACACATCTAGTTCTTCTGACATCTTTAACTCAGACCCTGATTGCTACCAAAACTTCATCTAGCGCTCGTAACGATATATCAGATGC
>CAYTFC010000050.1:0-23356 GCA_964436955.1 uncultured bacterium
CCAGAGCCCGTAAAGGACTTGCACCTTCTAGTTTAACGACATACCGGTCACACGGTTGTGACCTCTTTGAGGTCTTACCCATGGCTAATTACATCACGCCACTTTGTGGCGTTATTAGCCGCTTTGCGGCTCATTATCAATTACCTCTATAGTTCGGGCATTTTTTGCCAATCGATTTAAGTCGTTGACATAATGTTGGGCTTTATTTACGTTCTTAGAATTTATCCTAAATTAATATTGAGGACATTGCAATGGAACGTTCTTCAGTTGTTCTCCCAGCTAATTGTTTTGCCCAACCTGTAAAAATTGGTTTAAGTGTTTTCGCCCCATCCTTTCTATTTCAAACGATTAGCAACATCTATCTTTCGTCCATCGATCCTGCCACCTATTTCAAAATGTGCAGTGGACTTGTCAATTTCATTAGCCCGTCTTTGCCTAGCCGACTATTTTCTGCCTTTACTATATCTTGTAAAGCTAGCTTATTCTCAGTCGCAACATACTTCACTCCTTTCGCAATAATCGCATCTTACAACTGGATAAACAATCGAAGCACAGAAGAACAATCTTCAAATTTGAACAAAACAGCTAGACTTTCACATATTACTGGAAGTATTTTAGCTCTTGCTACTCAACTATTCGTACTTGTGTCGCAATACCCACATCACGAGATAGAATCTACTTGTGCATATAACAAACCCTTGCAAATCGTCGAAACTAGTCACATCACCGAAATTAGTAGTCCCACCATCCTCGCGGTAGGACTGGCCAGTGCCACCACTGCTCTCATTCTGTACAAATGGGCGAAGATGTATCACCCCAAAACAAAAGATGCATAAAGCCGACAAGGGGAAAAAAGACTTGCCTTTGGATGGAGTGTTTGCCTATGTAATAGGTTGAGCCCTCAATCCAAGGAATCGTCATGGAATCGCGTGAAGAAAGGCTATCTTCCCAAGAGCGGCTAATGGCTGCCATTCAAGACGAGGGACGAAAGTTTCAGCAGAACTATCTTTGGCTTGAACGTGCTATGCCGGAGGCCTTCTTCAAAGAAGTCGGCCAGGAAAAAATGATGCTCATCGCCCATAACCTTATGGGCTTCCATTTACAAGACTACTTCTCTGCCATCAAAATTAGACGAGGCACGATCATTGTCTGCCTAGACAGCGCCGATGCAGACCTGCGTATCTTAGGCAATTACGCTAATTATGGCATACAGAGTTATCGTACCTATGTGTCGCTATCTCCTCCCCCCATCCCGGGCATTTCGAAGAATTTGCGGGTTGGACTACTCCTTTTTACTCAATTCACCGAAGACTCGGAAAGCGTCTATTCCGCACCCGAAATACAAGAGCTTCTGACACTCGTTAAGGAGAAGCATCCCGAAATTTCTTCCGAAGAACTAGAAGGCATCCTTGCAGGAATGGACGCAGGCTTTGTGCGTGCATTGGCCAAAGATCGCATGGTCCTTGCCATTGAGATGTTTTTACGCGCACGAACCCGAGACAACTGCCAATATGAAGTCCGATACAATGAAGATTGGGCGCAGACAGACAGTCCCTCCATGCAGGTTATTTTTGCCTGGAGAAATCCCCCACGCCAAAACTTTCTCTACCGCATCGCGCGTATGATTCACCGTCATGGACTGGTAATGAAACGCATTAACACCACTTACATCGACCCCTTTAGTAAACACAACATCTTGGTGATGAGCCTAAGCTTACATGGAAGCGATGGAAGGGCATGCTGGGATGTTGCCGATATTGTGGATTTTCTACGAGAGCTGGTGACGGTCAAGTATTTTACCGACTTTGATCTGATCAATAGCAAACTGGTAAGCAAAGGCGTTCTAACAGGTAACATGGGTAATCTTGTTCGTGCGATGAATAGCTTCATACACCAAGCCCTAGTACATCTAGATACCAACCTTTACCGAGTGGAAAATATTGAAGAAGCGCTTTGCAGACATCCTGAACTCACAGAACAAATCTGCAATCTTTTTGTACTAAAGTTCGATCCCAACGGCCCAGATCTCGCCAAATACGACATCCTTCATCAAGAGATTGTTAATCTGATAGAAAAATTGGATACGGGGCATGAAGAAAATGATGTACGACGTCGCAACGTGCTTTTCCAAGCCGTAAACTTTATTCACTACATGCTTAAAACAAACTTCTTTAGACGCAACTTCACCGCACTTAGCTTCCGACTCGATCCAGCTTATCTTGATGAAATCCCTTTTGATCGAAAGCAAAAATTTCCAGAACTCCCCTACGCAATTTTCTTCATGCGTGGCATGCACTTCTTTGCATTTCACATTCGCTTCAAAGACCTCTCACGTGGAGGAGTGCGTACAGTATACACTGAGCATGAAGAACGCATGCAAGTGGAACGCAACAACATTTTCACCGAGTGTTATAATCTGGCCTATACGCAGCATTTTAAAAATAAAGACATTCCTGAGGGGGGCTCCAAAGCAGTTATCTTCCTTAAACCATTTGCGCAACTCGATGCAGAAGCTAAAATCCTTCGCGACGAACTAGAAGATGCCAAAATTCCCGAAGCTGAAATCGAAACACGCATTTTGCAATTTCGCAGCGATCAAAAAGAGGAGTATCTCCTTCATACACAACGCTCGTTCATCGAAAGTTTGTTAACGCTTATCAACACAGATGCCGAAGGGCATCTTCTCGCTAAATACATGGTGGACTACTGGCAACGTCCTGAATACGTCTATCTCGGCCCTGATGAATACATGAGTGACGCCATGATCGAGTGGATCGCAGCCTTCGCCAAAAAATATGACTACATAGCTGGAAGCGCCTTCATCACCAGCAAGCCACGTGCAGGAATCAACCACAAAGAATATGGAGTCACTTCTCATGGCGTAAACGTTTACATGACAGAAGTTTTGCGCTATCTTGACATTGATCCCTACAAGCAAGAATTCACGGTTAAGATGTCCGGCGGACCAGATGGAGACGTTGCAGGCAACCAAATCCTCAATTTACATCGTTATTTCAACCAAACCGCAAAGCTACTAGCTCTTACTGATGTTTCAGGAACAATTTATGATCCCAAAGGTCTCGATTTAAATGTTTTGGCGGAACTCTTTCACTCTTCAAAAGCCATTCGACACTATCCTGCGGAGAAACTCCATGATGGCGGATTCCTACTCGATAAGGACACCAAACGTGATCAAACCGCGCTGGTACAGCAAACTCTCTGCCTACGTATGGAACAGGGCAATTTACATAAAGAATGGCTTTCCACAAGTGATATGAACTACCTTCTCAGGCACAATGTACACAGTGTCGTTACCGATGTGTTTTTGCCTTGCGGAGGCCGTCCACGTACTTTAAATGATTCCAACTACACCGACTTTCTAGATTCAAAAGGACATCCTACAGCTAAGGCTATTGTGGAGGGAGCCAATCTCTATTTAACGGACTTTGCGCGACGTAAATTGGAGGAACTCGGCTGCTTGATCATCAAAGATAGCTCAGCCAATAAAGGAGGCGTGCTATGCTCTTCCTATGAGGTGATGTGCAGTCTCGCTCTTACCGATGATGAGTTTATAGCTAATAAGGAAGCGCTTATCAGTGAAGTAATCGAGCGGCTACAAAACGCAGCCTTAAGCGAAGCCAAGCTATTACTTCGCACACACAAAGAGCAACAAGTATTCCTAACAGATATCTCCGAGGATATTTCAGAACGCATCAATCATTACACGTATCAAATTCTCGATTATCTTGATACAATGCCCCTCTCTAGCAATCCCCAGGATCCGCTTGTAAAATGTTTTCTAGCCTATTGCTTACCCACATTGCGTAATAACTTTCAGGATCGCGTATTTGAACGCATCCCAGATCACCACAAGAAGGCGATGATTGCTTGCCGAGTGGCCTCACATCTCATCTACAATAAGGGATTAGATTGGGCCCCTTCCGTAACGGAATCTCTCCCCCTTATTCTTCAGGAAAAAGATCTTTTTGCTTCCTAATAGCAAGAACATATAATTTATTAATGAATGCGTTATCCATATCGCTACCGCGATATGGAGCGGCTCCGATTGGACCCCCACTACATCAATCAAGTAGGCGAATCTGATGAATGGGATACTGATCGTCAATCTCCCCACCCCATGCGCGATAACGCGACACATAGCGACACGTATTCTCAGCTGCCTTTTGCATGATGGAATCCCAGGAGGAATTGCTGGATCTAACACCGTCATTAAATGCCTCTAGAAGCGAATTGGTATATATCCCGCCTGTCGTAGGACTTATCCATGAATACTGTTTAGGTTCCGAACTCGAGGCAACGATGATTCCTGCTGCTGTCTTAAAAAGACGACTATAATTATTTTTATACCAAAACCAAAGAGGGGTTAAATCCATTTTGTGATCTAAAGGACTGTGAACATCAATGAGATTGTTACAGGCTTCAGTGAAAACAAGAGTCAAACGTTGCTGCTTTTGCTTTAACATATCTATGATCTCCTGCAGGCGAACATAGCTATTTTCAAAGCAAAGAGCTGGCCACGGCTCATTCATGTTTTTTGTACGAAACCCATGCGTATTATGATAGTACAATAGAACATCATCATACTGAGGATGAAGATCGTTCAAACAGTCATAAATATAATCTGGTCTATGCTCATCTCCCTGAAACACTTTCAGCTTAAGCTCCAAGCCCGTACGTTGCGCTACTTGCTGGGCAAAGGCCGTCATAATCTGTACATTGACCGCTGCACCAGTTCCAATGGTCTCATCGTTAGTATTGGCTGCAATAATGACATGCAAAGTCGCTGCTTGAACCCCTAAAGTAAGGCAACAACCAATCAACACGAAAAAAACGGCTCGCTTAAGCATAAATAGTTCCTCCACATTTGTAACTATGCTAGCTCGGCAACGTCTGGTAATAATAAGGGCAATGTTAAGAACGGGTAAACGCTATACCACGCGCGGCCTGAAATGGTGAACTTGGACCGCGCGTGGTATACCATCATCTGAGTGCCTTGAGGTCTAACAAGACATAGGGATGTTGCAAATCATCCCCTCCCCACATCTTAGACAGAGCTAGGGTTTTTCGCTGCGCAAGGGTGAAAACGGTAAGCCAATCAGAGCTTCGTTTCAAAGAGCATTCTGCGATACTATCCATCAAGGATTTTGTGAAAAATGAGCCAGTAGCCTCGTTAATCCAAGAGTATTCTCCGGGATGGGCACCACAAGCGAATATGGTTCCAGAAAAATCACGAAAAAGATGTCGGCAAAATTCTTTTAGGCGTATCGAAGCTGGAGCTAGTTGGTAATAAATCGGTGGAGATTCAAGCTCAGGTATCATGTTATTGCACACATCCGCCACAGCTATAGTCAAGCGTTGTGGCATACGCTTGAGTCGAACAATGATATCCTGCATATCAAGTGACCACTGATTCCAACCGAAATATAAAATAGGAAAGGGGCTTGTGGTAGATGGAGTCCTAAAGCCGTGCGAAAGATGGTAGTAGAGAACCACATCGTCTACTCTCACATCAAGGGTATCCAATGCCTGTAGCACATAATATGCCCTATATTCATTGCCCGCTAAAATAGTCTCAGACAGCTCCATGCCAGCATATATGGCAAACTTCTGCACTTCGTTTTGTACCAGTCTCAAGTCTACCATGGTTCCTTCGCCTATGGAATCGTCTTCAAGATCAGCTGCGATGATGGCATGGAGTGTTGCCGCAGTGATCGATTGAAACGGAGTACAGGAAACTAACAACAAACATGTTAATGCTAACTTCATCATTTTCATAAGAGTTTTCCTGATCTCATTAGTTGTACTCGAGAATTTCGTAATAGGGTATTTGATGAGCTTGAACTCGCGTTTTAACCCGATCTAAAACGCCGCTCCAACAAGGCGAAGCACTTGAACTTTCCTCTCTAAGCGCCTTCCAAAAAGCACCTGTGAAGACATGTCCATTTTTGTAACAGTAGGCATATTCTCCTAAGCTAGAGGCACAGCAGATCACTATTCCCTTCGAATGATTAAACAGCCGACGGTACCCCTCTTGTAGAGATCGCTTTTGTAAAACAGCTTGCACATTCTTTTCCCAAGGAGCATCTGTTTCATCATCCATCACATTATTACAACAATCCGCCACTATAAGAGCGAGGCGAGGCTTTATGGCAATAACGCCCTCAATAATCGTATCCAGATTTAGACCTTTACTCTCCGAGCAAAGGTATAAATAAGGCCATACCGAGGTTTTGAACGATGTGCGGTATCCATGACCCACATAGTAAAAGAGAATCACGTCATCAGATTCTATAGAAAGGTTGTGTAAGTAATCCAGAATTGCCTCTGCAGTTAGCTCTTTTCCCATAAGGACCCGAGCATGTACTTTCAACGAGGTAATAGCACCCACCTTTCGAAGTTTCTTTTGAATAAAATCGATATCGCCAGCCGCAGCTACGCCGGTAGGAGAGAGTGTGTCACCCATCACTAAGGCATAGATATCAGCGTAGATTAAAGAACTGCTCCCAAAAAAGGAACAGAATAATAGAAATCCTGTGACCACAATTCTCATTTCTTTTTCGAAATGCTTTCCCAAGCTACCACGCCTTGGGGATTGCGAAGGGCGACTGTCTTGTCTCCGCGTTTAGCTTTGGTCGCAATAAGAACCTGCTTATCATCTTCAGTCTTAACCTTAGATGCCATGATTTCTATGTTCTGTCTTGGCTCCACAGAAAATCCCTGCTTTTGCAAATACCACATAGGACCTAAGCGCACGGCCATGTTGCCGTCAGTAGTCTTTAGCAACACGTAAACACCTTCCACAACGCCATCATCGGCATTGACCTCTTGTACTGAAATCACTTGTCCCTCATATCGCGCTACATTAGCTGAATCGAAAAGTGTCGCTGGTTGAGCTGCCAAGCCCCAAGCTGCCATCAGCTTGCACTTTGCACATTCTTTTCCCTGCAACTGAGCACTTGAAAAAAGTAGAATACTCGCGGTTAGCATAGTACTAATCGTTCTCATCATTTCTTCTCTCCAACGTTAAAAAATTCCCTATAGATTTAAACCCGACTTGCCACCTACATCGCGCTTAAATACAGCCGTTCTTTCCTAGTGAAACGTTGCGCATCGAAGGCCAAGTCGAGACTTGGCCGAGTGGCGCGACTTTTCAATTGGGAAGAATAGGCCTGTTCTAGCGCGACAAACTAGAGGTAAAACTTTTGAAATAGTGTTTTTTTTCAATTTTCTCGGTGAATATTGTTTGTAACTCGCTCTAGCTCTGGCTCACTCATTTACCCGATCTATCTTGTCTGGTAACTTGCCAAGGGCAGGCCCTTGGCTTCATTACCAGCCATAATAGCTCGAATAAATGGGTGAGCCGGAGCTAAGATGTAGGTAGCAAGTCGGGTTTTAACAAAATTGCCAATACAACGACAACTATTATTTGAAGGAACTTTAAAAAAATATTTATCAGGCACTGTGAACGTAATATTTCGACCATAATGATAAAATAAGTACAATGAGGAGATAAGCCAATGAGGCCATTGATGGAGAATTTACTATGAGTCAACAAACAGCCTTATCCCCCATAGCAGCAGCGGTCGAGGCAGATAGCTGGCGAGGCATCCCTCAGATGCTTCTAAGCGGTTCTCGCATGACCTTAGCGGATATCAATCACGATGATCCTCGCATTCTCAAGCTTATAGGGGACCGTAGCAACGAGAGCCTCCAGGAACAGTTACCTTTGCAACGAGCAGCCTTTTTCGGCGATACTTCAATGATTAACCAACTCATCCGTAGTGGTGATCGGGTCAACGAACGTGATTCTAATGGATGGTCGCCTCTCTTTTTCGCTGTCGCCGGAGGTCATGTTGGCGCAGTAGATCTACTCATTAAAAATAAGGCTGAAACACACTGCCTCAACAATAGACTGGAAACGCCGCTTCACTGGGCCTCTAGACTAGGGTATGAAGATATTATCACTCTTCTTTTACGCAGCGGTGCCCGCGTAAATTCTCATAGCGATCGGGGGTTCACTCCACTTCATTTTGCTTCAGCCGAAGGCTTCACACGCTGCGTACAAGCTCTGTTGAACTATGGAGCCGATGTCAGCGCAGTGAATTGTTATGATGCCACCCCTCTGCACTGGGCCGCCAAAGATGGTCTAAAAGACATCTCTAACATTCTTCTTAAAAGCGGCGCGCGAGTCAATATTTCCAACCGCATGGGCTTTACACCCCTCCATTGGGCCGTACAGGCCGAAGACCTGACTCTTGTGCGCGCTCTTATTAAGGCAGAGGCTACTCTCGATGCTCAAGACATTAATGGATCGACCCCGCTCCACTTTGCGGCTCAGAAGGGAAATGAGAAACTTGTTCACCTGCTCATAAACGGCGGGGCCGATGCAAACATTGTCGATGTGCAAGGCTGGACCCCCATGTTTTACGTCACAAACAGTTAATTAGGGAGAGTCAAAATGAAAGCAATGATTTTCGAAAAATTCGGTGGCATTGATCAGCTTCATCTTGCAGATCTTCCCATCCCTAAGCCTTTAGAAGGCGAGGTTCAGATAGCACTTGAATACGCTGGGGTAAATCCAATCGATGGGAAGATTTTAGAGGGGTTGCTAAAGGAGCGGCTACCACACCACCTTCCAGTCGTTTTAGGATGGGATGGAGCAGGTGTTGTTACGGCAATTGGCAATAAGGTCAAAAATTTTGAGATTGGCGACAAAGTTTACGCCTACTTTCGAAAGCCCACCATCCAATGGGGAACATTCTGCCAGTTCGCCTGCTACCCTGCCGAACATGTGGTCTTGATTCCGCACAACCTATCTTTCGCGCAGGCTGCATCGGTTCCATTGGCCTCGCTAACAGTCTGGCAAGCACTGTTTGATACGCTAAAGCTCAAGAAGGGCGAAACAATACTTATTCATGCAGGAGCTGGTGGGGTAGGTGGATTCGCCATTCAATTTGCCCATTGGGTAGGCGCAACAGTCTATACAACCGCCTCGGAAGCCAATCATGAATATGTGCATCAGTTTGGGGCTGACATAGTTATAGATTACAAAAAAGAAGACTTCGTACAACGCATCCTCAAGGACCTCCCTGAAGGCGTAGATGCTGTCTTTGATACAGTGGGCGGTAACACACTGGAAAAGAGTTACCAAGTGGTTAAAAACGGTGGTAGACTCGCTTCAATCGTACAACCTCCCAAAAAAGAGGGCCTAAGCAAAGATATTCATACGGAATATGTCTTTGTACAACCCAATGGAGAACAGCTAACCAAAATTAGCATGTTAATTGAAGAAGGTAAGATCGTCCCCCTCGACGTAAAGGAAATGCCCCTTAGCGAGGCACCAAAGGCCATTGACCAAATCATCCAAGGACATACTCGAGGGAAAATTGTTTTGAATGTAAAGGGATAACAGATGTTCAAACAATCAGAATTTCGTCCATGCAGCGACATAGATGTGAAACTCATTCACGATGTGACCGTAATTCAGATACCAAATAAATTTTTCGACACATTTACTGCTAAAACATTTCGTCAAGAAGTTATCAAGTTATGCGAACAAAAGCGCGCGCAGTTCCTGATCGACATGTCGCGAGTGGAGTTTATTGATTCCGCTGGGTTGGGTGTATTGATTCTTTTGTATAAAGCCGTTGGCAATAACGGAAAACTTGCCCTTTTTGGGGTACAAAAAAAAGTAGACGATATCTTGGTTATCGCTAATATCAAAAAATTACTACCAAGTTTCGAGAACTTGGAACAAGCGTTACGCTATTTTCCTGTTTCACGTAAGAAATAAAGGGCACAACCTACTAAAACCTCATCTAGCGCTCATAGGGATATATCAAATGCATGCCTATGAGTGCTAGATGGGTAAGCCCTTCCATAAAAGAGGCACTGTAAGCACTTGACGTATCTCCTCGCTAATCTTATTACTGTGCTGCGCGAGAAAGCCTTTCACGAATAGCATCCCACTGAGTTAAGCGAGGTAGGTCCATATCTACCCACACCTCCGGGATTTTCAATCGATCCAGCTGTCGAAGCACTTCATACAGATTTTGCATGACATGCTCCGGTGTATTAGTGGCTCCCAATGGCAATACCAAATTTGCGCCTTGATACACACGATCGGAAAAACCTACAACAACCGGATAAAAACCATCATAAGCATCATACCCTAAAATGAGCCTAGCTTTAGGCGCATAGTGCCTAAAAAGGGAACCCGGACAAAGGGGCGTGCTCGCATTTTCCTTTTGGTGAAATTCAGGTAAATACCCCAATACGCCTTCTAATGTTTCAGTGGAGAGAGCACCGAGCCGACCGACCCACCAGCGATCCTGCTTGTAAACCAGGATTGTAGATTCCACACCAGTTTGACAAGCCCCCCCATCAACTACAGGTACAAGATCACCAAAATCTTCCTCCACATGTTCAGGACGTGTAGCCGAAGGCGATCCCGACAAGTTTGCAGATGGTGCCACTAGGGGCCCTACCTGACGAATAATAGAAAGAGTTGCAATGCAATTAGGAACACGAAAAGCAGCTGTAGGTAACCCTGCACGTGGCTGTTCAGGAACGCGTGCCGGATCTATGGGAATCACCAACGTTAAGGGACCGGGCCAAAAAGCTTCTGCCAGAGCGTAAGCACTAGGAGGGATCTCATTCGAAAAGATCACCAAGTGGCTTACATCAGCGATATGAATGATAAGGGGATTCTTAGCCGGCCGACCTTTCAGAGTAAAAACCCGCTGGATAGCTTCAGGAGAAGCTAAAGGAGCAGCTAGTCCATAAACCGTTTCTGTAGGAATCGCTACAACCTGATTTTGTATTAACAGGCGACATGCTTCCGCGATAGAAATGCGCACTTTTTAAATGCTCCACGAGTATCCCAGCAAGGACTATATTTATGATTTAGTAGAGACCATATGTACTACTTTTGTTTCCCCACCAGTACCCGCTAAGGCAATAAACCACGCAATAATGCACAAAACAGGGTTGGTCTCCCAGTAGAACTGGGTCGCCAATATCGCTACAGTTAAGTGAGGAGCGAAGATCCAGCCTAGCCAAGCCAACCAGCCAAAAGGCACACTCACCGCAAATAACATAGTTAAACGAGGAAAAAAGGTGACAAATAGAAGAAAAAACACTCCGTGAACTTGCCAGAAATCCATCAACCCCTCCTAACATAAACGTCACATAGTTGCATTAACGATACTGATAATGGGATTATAATGATACACGCACGCTCTTGATTTCGCTGTCTGAGGGCCCAAAGAAAGATGTAATTGCATCATTCAAGACTGGCCTAACATTTATGACCGCGAAGTGGTCAAATAGATATAGCCATGCATGGGTAAGAACCCAATGTCATCAAATTAAGGATTTCCGATCCCCACTAATCATTCCAATAACATCCTAATCGTGCCCGCGCGTGTTATATTACCCATAAGGTTAATTGTTCTTGCCCCCTATCCTCCTCTGCGCCTCCCCTTCTTCCCGCCTCTGCGTTGAAAATTATTCAAACCCAAATCATGCAAAAACAGTGTATATTTCTTTTAACGCAGAGACCCTGATTGCTACCAAAACTTGCCGCACAAGTCATTGAATTTGAATTCAGATGCGTAGGATTGATTTGAAGACAAGGATCTTTCCTTGTCAAAAAGCAATCCATAGCAGCTGATCAAATTCAAGACTTATGCGGCAAGTTTTGGTAGCAATCAGGGTCAGAGGCGGGGACGGGAAGGCGCAGAGGAGAACGAGGAATATATAAAATTTAAACCCGACTTGCCACCTACATCGCGTTCAAACAGGTCTACTCTTCGCAATTGATAAGTTGCGCAACTTTTCACTTGAGAATATCGACTATGTTCGAGCGCGATGTAGGTAGCAAGTCGGGTTTTAAGGGTTTTTCAGCCGCTTCCTTGAAGCGGCGCAACGTATAACAGGTCGCCAGGCTCAGGTCATTTTAGTTACCATATAGGGACATCTGTCACGCCCCGTGTCGTAATAAAAAAAGCTTGATTTAGTTACCCAAAAAGCATATAGCTTACCCCGTGGATCAGTCTGCTAATTTGTTGACGATTCAATTCTACTCAAAACAGAAACTATTCCTAGTCCGCCCCCTTCAGGGCAGTAGGGAAGGTGAAGGCCATTTAGCAAGAAACATGTAAGGAATGACATGCCTAGATTCGTTTATGCAAGCCCTATTCTGCCGGGAAAGACAGATCTACTACGACAAGTACTCATCCAGAAACGAGAACGACCTGAACTTGAAAAAGACAGTGAGGGTTTTAATGAGTTAATTGGTTTGGAAAAATGGCAGGGATGGCTCCAACGAACACCGGGGCGCGACTATCTTATCCATAGCCTTGACACTATAAGTCTGGAAGAACTGTTCTCTAAGCTGCACGATCAAATAAAGGTTGGAAATCCCCGCGCACAATGGCTTCGCGATCTCTACCTAGACACTTTGGGAAAGGATTATGCACATTCTTCGGCTATGCCAGAATTAGAGTTGTTATTTAGCACGGACATCCCTACGCAAGATTTGGAACAAGGAGAGGTCTTAAGCCAGGCATTTCTCTATCCACTACGCCCAAATAAAACGATGGAGCATCGCGAATTTTGTCGTCAGTGCATAGGCGAATATCGATTTAGATACCAAGATGCCGCGCGACAATTCGGTATAACAAGAGCAAGCCGCTATCTACAAAAAGCCCCTCACCAAGACTATCTCCTTATTTATCATGAGCACGTTCCCTTTACCCTTGAGCAGGAAAATCAGGCAAGTAAAGCGAGAGAACAAAACCCCTCTTGGCAGTGGCTAGCAAGTCATCTTATGGCGCATACAGGCCTCACCATGGAACAACTCAAACCTGATTTAGAACCATTATCCGCTCAACCCATCTCCGTAGGGGCAACTTCAAGTCCGTAACGGTGATGAATTCTGGCTGCCTCTTCGGAGGCAGTCACAAACATACTTTAGGGGGCCGTATGAGCAATAGCGTGGGAAATTATCTATTAGATTGCCTGCATCAGCATGGTGTGCGACATATCTTTGGAATTCCGGGTGACTACGTACTCCGTTTCAACAAGCTAATCGAACAGCATCCCATCGAATTCATCAATACCACCCGCGAGAATACCGCCGGCTTTATGGCTAATGCTTACGCACGTATAAGGGGCTTAGGCGTTGCCTGCATTACCTATGGTGTAGGCATCAATATTTGCAATGCCATCTCACAAGCATATGTGGAAAGCTGTCCGCTCGTGGTTATTTCGGGAGCTGCCGGCTCTTCCGAGACAGGAAAAAGCCCTAGCCTCCATCATCTCATTAATGCACCAAGACCATCTGGTTTAGACACAACCCAATTGGAGGTGTTTCAGAAAATTACCGTTGCTCAGACAGTACTTTCGGACCCAGCCACAGCAGCCTCAGAAATTAACCGGGTGTTAGCAGCGTGTTTGAAGCACAAAAAGCCTATATACATTGAATTGCCTAGGAACATCGTCGATGCTCCCCTCCCCATTGAACTGCCAACACCACCAATACCTGCCGTTAGTGACCCTTTAGCCCTTGAAGAGGCTATAGATGAGGTTAAGAGCATCCTACTCAAAAGCAAAAATCCTATTATTTGGGCTGGTCATCAAATACATCTATATGGACTAGCGGGAGCCGTCGTGCATTTAGCCGAGAGGCATCGCATTCCTATCGTTTCGTCTTTGTTAGGCAAAACCGTTGTCAGCGAAAAACATCCGCTATTTGTAGGAGTTTATCAAGGCGGAATGAGCCTTGTTGAAGTTGAAAAATTCGCCCATGAATCTGATTGTGCACTCATTTTAGGCGTGATGTTGAGCGATGTAGATACGGGAATGTTCACCGCCCATTTATGCAATGAACGCACAATCATCGCTAACCCAGGCGGAATTTCTATTGGCCATCACTATTACCCAAAGGTCATTTTTGAAGACTTCGTGCGCGCCTTAGCTGAGCTAAAAGCTGACATCACATTTCAACGTACAATTCCTGCTGCTTGGCAAAGGCTTCCTGGAGCATTCATTCCGAACCAAACAGCCAAAATCACAGCTAAACGCGTATTTGAATCTCTGCAAAGCCACATTACAGCCGATCATTTTGTCGTAACAGATTTTGGTGATTGCCTGTTTGGCGCAACCGACTTGGTGCTGGAACGCAATTCATTTCTGGCTTCAGCATACTTTGCTACCCTAGGATTTGGAACTCCCGGTGCAGTGGCTGCCCAAATGGCAGCTCCAGATCGGCGTGTCATCGGAATTATTGGAGACGGCGCCTTTCAAATGACCGCTACGGAACTGTCTACCGCCGTAAGGTATGGCATGGATCCCGTCATGATCATTCTTAACAATCATGGCTATGGAACCGAACGGCCATTGTTAGAGGGCAAATTTAACGACATTCAGAACTGGAACTACAGTAAAATCTGCGATCTCGTCGGCGGCGGAACTGGAGTTCGTGTCACTACTGAACTCGAATTTGAATCTGCATTAAAGAATGCTCTGTCAACGCGTGGAGCCTTTGCCTTAATCGAAGTGGAGTTAGATAAGGAAGATTTTACGCCCGCCATGCAGCGCTTTATTAAACTTGTCCGAAACCGGATATAACAAAAAATTCGAGTTCATCAGAATTCTTTTAAGTTGATGTGACGCCTCGGATACCTTAACATAAAAAGTTCAATAAAATTGGATGACACAATGTTTAATGGAAATGGTATTCTTGCCAGTGGAATTCGCGCCTTTGTTATTACTGTGGCAACAATAATTGGCTTAGGAATCGGCCTTAGCATCCTGGTGATGGTGTTCACCGGAAATGACCAAATTGAGCGAAAAACGACTCTGAATGTGTTATCCAATCTAGATGGCGAAAGAAAACCTCTAGGAACTTCCGGTCCAGTCATTCTGCAGGTGGATATAACTGGCACAATTGGCATCGATCGACTTACCGCCGACAAAATAAGTACAGTGCTCACAGAATCACGCGAAGGACCTTTAAAGGGTGACCGCGTAAAGGTGATATTACTACACATTAACAGCCCAGGAGGATCAGCAATCGATTCTCAGACCATCTATCAAGCCGTTAAATACCACAAAGAAAGGTACAAGGTACCTGTTGTTGCGTATGTAGATGGCATGTGTGCGAGTGGCGGTTATATGATTGCATGCGCAGCGGACAAGATTATGGCTGCGGAAGGCAGCTTGATTGGGAGTGTGGGAGTTACCACATCGCCCTTCTTCAATTTTTCTGAATTGATCGATAGATACGGAATAAAGGCATTAACAATGTCTCGAGGTATCGACAAAGATGCTCTAAATTCCTTCAGGCCATGGAAACCCGATGAAAGCAGTAGTCTTCAACCCTTAATGGATTACACATACGACATCTTCGTGAATATCGTGACGAGTAATCGATCTCACATCACCAAAGAAAAGCTTGTCAATGAATTTGGGGCAAAGATGTTCCCTGCTAACACGGCAGTGCAAATTGGATACATCGACGCAGATAATTACTTACCGCATCAAGCATTAGCAGCAGCAGCAGAGGCGGCGGGTATTAAAGATGAGGAGTTCCATGTCGTTCAATTAACAAGCAAGACATGGGTTTCAGATTTATTCCGCGAAAAAGGTTTGTCCCTTATGCAAAACAAAATGGTGCATCAATTGCAGGTGCACCCAGACATTCCACCCGAACTTTCTAATAAGCTGCTATATCTGTACCTTCCTTACTGAAGATCTTTTTCTCAGGTATCCGAGGAACAATAATGAGCCAAGCAGGAAATACGTTCCAGGTTCAGGTGTTGTTACCCAATGAGATTGATCATGTTGGAAGCCTACGAAGTAACCAAGGTTTACTTGTCCTGCTCCATATAGATTATTTGAGATCAAGTTCCCCGTTACGAGCCCATTTGGAAAGGTAATTGTTGATCCAACAGCCATGATGTTACTAAAGGTTCCGCCGTTCAAAGTAAGCTGCGTATTATTAGGCAAATTAAACAAAATATCGCTTAAAGTCATTCCTCCACTCAGATTAAAGACTGGGCTATGGAGAGTCGCGGCACCGGCATCTGTGATGTTAAAGATCACATAAGCGGAGTTAGCTCCAGTCAAGGCAATTCCATATGCCGAATTGATATCCGCGGTTGTTAAGTTAACCACATTGGTTCCCGCATGCAAAGCATCCACTGTAATCAGGCCATATTGTGTCGTCCAATTGGCTGTGGGTGCTAGTCCGCCCCAGTAAGAACTGGCACCTTGGAAATACTGATTTGTTTTGGCAAAGTCCACCGCAGGTGTAAAGGGCTGGCCTGTGGATACTGAACCCGAAACCGTTATCGATGAGGTATTAACGCCTCCTAACTTGACATTTCCATGAATTTGACCGCCATTTCCACTTAGGTTTCCTCCCGCATCTACTTGACCAAAGACCGAAGTAGAATTTAAATGTAAGTTCCCACCAGCATTGATACCTCCGTTATTTATACTACCAGAGTTAACGCCGACATTGCCGCCCGTATATAACGAATAACCGGTGCTGACACCTAACGCATTTAAACTAAAGTTCTGAAAATAGGCGTTATTGGCTGCCCCAGCAATTCCCTGGAAGTCTGAACCATAGGGATTATTAACCGAGCCGATGCTTCCCGTCTGATAGACATTATATAACCAAGGATCAAACGCTGCATAACCTATTGAGGCTGATGACATAAAAAGAAGAGTGAACAGGGTTCGTTTTATCATATTGTATCCTCCTGTACCGTTTGGTAATTTTATGCGAAACCAATGCCAATAACATCCCTTTTCTACGCCTCTCCGTCCCCCGCCTCTGCGTTGAAAATAATGCACACACCGTTTTGCACGATGTGCATTGGAAGAATTTTCAATACAGAGGCGGGGAGACGGAGAAGTGCAGAGAAGGATAGGTGTGAGGGTTCGCAAAATAGTTGATGTTCTGCTACACTATCGTCATGCAAAACCTCTATTTAATCGACGCTTCCGGTTACCTTTATCGTTCCTACTTCGCCATCAGTCGTATGACTAACGACAAAGGCGAATCCACAAACGCCCTTTACGGCTTTATCCGCTCCCTTCTAAAACTCATGAAGGATTTTGGACCCACACACTTCATCGCCATCTTCGATGGTCCAGGCGGAGCTCAAAAACGCGAAGCTATATACCCCGAATACAAAGCTCACCGCGACGAAATGCCCGGTGATCTGCGCTATCAAATGCAATGGGCCCGCGAGTTTTGCCAACTTGCCGGCATCCCACTACTAGACGTCCCCGGCGTGGAAGCGGATGATACAATCGGCAGTGTAGCCCTCTGGGCGGCTCAACAAGGAGCCACCACCTATATCTGCACAACCGATAAAGACATGTCCCAATTAGTCTCGGAGCACATTCTGCTTCTCAATACCTTCAAGGATAACTTAATCCTCGGAAAAAAGGAGATCGAAGAAATCTATGGTGTTCCTCCGGAACGCATGGTGGACTGGCTTGCTATCACTGGCGATGCTTCAGATAATGTTCCAGGCATCAGTGGATTTGGACCCAAAACAGCTACGGCGTTGCTACAAGAGTTCGGGTCACTTGACGCCCTTTTAACTAATCCTGAACGTATTTCTTCACAAAAAAAACGCGAAACTGTCATCGCACAGGCTGAACAAGCACGTCTTAGTCGCCAGCTAGTAACCCTCGACACCGAGGTTCCCTTTCCCAAAGAAGAGTCCTTTTTCCAATTGACCACAGGTGATATTTCCGAGCTTAAAAAACTATACGCTCGCATGAATTTCAACACCCTCCTGCGTGAATTAGGGGAAACTCCAGAGGTTCAGCAGCCAGCAACCCCAGAACTTCCGATCAGCTATTCCATGGTCGACGACGAAGCTGGCTTGCAAACGCTCATTGAAAAACTGACTCAGCAAACAGAAGTTTGCTTTAAGCCCGAGACTACCGACAGTCGTCCCCTACTCGCAGAGCTGGTTGGACTTGGATTTTGCTTCAAGGCAGGTGAAGCTTACTATGTTCCTGCAAATGGTCGCTTGGGCCTAAAAAGACTTCTGCAAGCTTTTAAACCTGTTTTTGAAAATTCTTCCATCAGTTTCTATACGCATCATGCCAAGTATGCACTACACGTATTGAGCAACTATGGAATCAAGCTTGCCAATCTCACCTTCGACACCAGTTTGGCTTCCTACTTGCTCAACTCCCACAACAGACAGCATGGCCTCGACTATCTCGTCATGCATTACTTCGGAAAACGCAAGATTCCATTAGAAGAGCTTGTTGGCAAAGGCAAAAAGCAAATTTCCATGCGCGAAGCATTCATCGAACAAGTGACTACGTTCAGCTGTGAAGAGGTTGATTACACGTTCCGACTTAAGGAATTGCTGACACAACAGTTACAACAACGCCACCTTGATGCGTTGATGAATGACTTAGAAATGCCCCTTCTTCAGATTTTAACGCGCATGGAGCGCACTGGTATCTATGTCGACGTTCAACACCTTAAAGTGATGGCCAACGAAATCGCCAAGATCAGTCACGCGATGGAACAGGAAATTCACACACTGGCCGGAGAAGAATTCAACATCAGCTCTCCAAAACAGCTATCCCAAATTCTCTTCCATAAAATGGGTATCCACCCTCCTCGCAAGACGAGCACAGGTCTTTCAACAGATGCCGATGTTCTAGAAAGTCTCCAGGAAGAATACCCTATCGCTGGAAAGGTATTAGAATATCGTACGTTAGAAAAGCTGCGCTCAACATATCTTGAAGCTCTTCCCCACGAAGTAAACTCCGATACTCTTCGCATTCATTGCACCTTCAATCAATCGGTAGCAGCTACAGGACGCCTCTCGTGCCAAGATCCTAACCTACAAAATATTCCTGTGCGTTCCGATATTGGACGCAAAATAAGGGGAGCTTTTCGTCCCCAACAAAGCGGCTACAGCTTTCTTGCTGCCGATTATTCGCAAATCGAACTGCGCCTAATGGCTCACCTAAGTAGCGATCCTCAACTGATTGATGCATTTCTAAATAATCGCGACGTCCATGCTCACACAGCTTCCGTCGTTTTTAATGTGCCCCTTGAGGAGGTCACCAAAGATCAGCGAGAACAGGCCAAAGCCGTTAATTTTGGCGTCATCTATGGTCAGCAGGCTTTTGGTCTAGCTCGCGGCTTAAATCTGTCCGTTAAAACTGCTGCTGCCTTTATTAAAACCTATTTTGAACGCTATGACACTGTCCGTAAGTTCGTGGAACAGTGTAAAGAAGAGGCTCGTCTCACCGGTAAAACTGTAACCCTGTCGGGCCGGGAAAGACTCATCCCAGAAATTCATAGTAAAAATGCCACCTTCCGAGCAGCTGCCGAACGTCTTGCCGTCAACAGTCCCCTACAAGGTGGTGCCGCCGATATCATTAAGATGGCGATGCTGAAGGTGTCTCGAAAACTTGAAGAGGCTAACCTTAAAGTCAAAATGGTCCTTCAAATTCATGACGAATTGGTTTTTGAGGTTGCTGACGAAGATATTGATAGCCTAAAAACTATCGTCAAGGAATCTATGGAAAATGTCTATCCTTTAAAAATTCCTTTGGTAGTTGACATTCGAATTGGCAAAAATTGGGAAGAATGCTAGACTGTTGTAAAGTAGCGGTAACTGGTACCGTATCTTCGGGCAAGTCAAGCGTCTGTCGTATTCTGCAGAGCCTTGGGGCCTATGTCGCCGACGCAGACGCAATCGTCCACCGTTTATTATCGCCTGACACCGATCTAGGAAAAAAGGTCATTACTCTGCTTGGATCGGACATTGTTACTGATGGAAGATTGAATCGCACGAAGATCGCAGAAATAGTTTTCAATGATTCAGCCTTGCTGCGTGGCTTAGAAAGTATTTTACATCCGGCAGTAGCAGATGAAATTACTGCCCAATACGAAAACGTCAAAACCTCAAGCCGTGTTTTTATTGCGGAAATCCCTCTATTATTCGAATCTGGTAGCCATGAATTCTATGACTGGATTGTGGTTGTGTCAGCGCCTGCCAAAGCGTGCGAGGAACGGTTTTCCAAAAAAACATCTTATGGCGAACAGGAATATCGCAAGCGAAATAGTCGACTCATGCCACTAGCAGAAAAAGAAAAAAAAGCTGACTTTGTGCTCGTGAATGATGGAAGTTTAAAAGACCTCGAGACAGCCGTAAAGGCTATCTACCCAAAGCTCCTCAAAAAAAAGATAGGGGCTTAATCCAAAAAGTATAAGAGTTCACCTCAGCAGAACAGGAGTTAAAAGTTAATGGACTCAGATCAAAGAAACCCAGAAAAGATCACGGTAGAGACGTCAAGCGGAAGTCGCGAGGGGGAAAGACGCCCTAGTCCTAGACATCGGGCCCCGCAAGATAGAGGTGAACGAGCTTCTGCAGAACCCTCCGGCCGTTATCAGCGCCAAGAACGTCAAGATCCCCAACCCGCCCCCCCACAACAACATCCAGAAGCGCAAGCCATCATCCAAGCGCAAACCCCTGTTGAAGGGCAAGAGCAGCCTCCTGAAGAGGGCGTAGGTCCGCTTCCGGACATCATTAAAATCGCAGAAATCCAACGCATGAATATTGGCCAGTTAAATGACTTCGCCAAGCGCATTGGATTAAAGCATTTGGGATCTTTAACAAAGTCTCAGATGGTTTTCGAAATTGTGCGAGCGCTCGCGGAAAACCCTAATGAAGTGCTCGTTGGTGAAGGGGTTTTAGAAGTTCTTCCGGACGGCTTTGGTTTCCTGCGTTCGCCCAACTACAACTATTTGCCATCTGCCGAAGACATCTATGTCAGTCCCGCGCAGATTCGTCGATTCGACCTAAAGAAGGGCGACACCGTTTGCGGAACTATCCGCCCTCCAAAGGAAAAAGAAAAGTACTTTGCGCTGCTGAAAGTCGACGCGATCAATGATGTTTCCCCAGATAAAGCAAGAGAGCGTATTCTCTTTGAGAACTTAACGCCCTTGTTCCCAAACAAACGTTTGGTCATGGAAACAAGCCCAGATCAGCTTGGCACGCGCGTTTTAGATTTGGCGGCCCCTATTGGAAAAGGTCAGCGTGGTCTTATTGTAGCGCCTCCGCGTACCGGTAAAACGGTTTTACTGCAAAGCGTGGCGAATGCCATCGCACGGAACAATCCAGAAACACTTCTTATGGTATTGCTCATTGACGAGCGCCCTGAGGAAGTAACCGACATGCAGCGTATGGTAAAAGGCGAGGTTGTAGCCTCTACTTTTGACGAGCCACCAGAAAGGCACGTGCAAGTTGCTGAAATGGTCATTGAAAAAGCACGTCGTATGGTCGAACATGGCCATGACGTCGTCATCCTGCTCGATAGTATCACCCGCTTAGCGCGTGCTTACAACACCATACAACCACACTCTGGTAAGATCCTGACAGGCGGTATCGACGCGAATGCATTGCACAAACCCAAACGTTTCTTTGGTGCCGCACGTAACATTGAACAGGGCGGTTCACTAACCATCATCGCTACAGCGCTGATCGATACCGGTTCTAGAATGGATGAGGTTATCTTTGAGGAATTCAAAGGTACTGGTAACATGGAACTGGTTCTTGATCGCCGTCTGGCTGACCGCCGTGTGTGGCCAGCCATCGACTTGGTCAAGAGCGGTACGCGAAAAGAGGAATTGCTCTACCATCCAAACGAACTCGAAAAAGTATTCTTATTGCGTCAGGCACTCGCTGACCTCTCAACCTTGGATGCCATGAACTTGTTGTTGGGACGCCTCAAGAAAACTAAGAGCAACGCGGAATTCCTCCTATCGATGAAGGACTAGATCTTACTTAACCCGACTTGCTACCTACATCGCGCTAGAACAGGCCTATTCTTCCCAATTGAAAAGTCGCGCCACTCGGCCAAGTCTCGACTTGGCCTTCGATGCGCAACGTTTCACTAGGAAAGAACGGATGTGTTCAAGCGCAATGTAGGTAGCAAGTCGGGTTTAAAGGGACTGAAGAAATTCAGTCTCTTTCCATTTACTCTATCTTTATCCACACCTGTTAAACTAGCCCTGGTTCATTAAGGGAGAGTTTGATGGAAATCACTAAGCCCAGCCATTCTTGGGTAACATCCACCTTCGGTAACGTCGATGACTGGATGGCAAATCATACTATTATACAATGTGCAATAGCCTTGGTTGCGCTCGAAATCATTAGCTTAGCAGATATTAGTAAGCATTTTGTTTTAGCATCTGTAAAAACAGCCTATACCGTTGTTCTTTTGCCAACTACAATATTTGACCTAGAGCCCCTTAGAGACGCACTTGTGCAAGTGCATGATCACGTAGGCAGCGGCGTTAGTGAAACTTTGGGGCTAGTAGCAGCACCCCTAGCCACTGTAGGAATTGGCCATTATGGAAATGCCATCTGGCATACAGCCAAACCTCCCGAGCGTCTGGCCCTAGAAGAAAGTGTTCGCAATGAAACAATCGATCTCGCTAAAGAAGTTGAGAAAGTAAAGAAACTACCTGCTGGCTCTGAACAAGCGGGTCGAACCGCTGAACTTCTAAAAAATAGCTATGAACTTCAAGACGTCATCGGTGATGGAAACTGTGGTCTAAGAGCAATAGTAAGAGCATGGCGACCTTCATGTTCAATTGAAGAAGAAACGACAGCGATTAGAAAGATGCGCAAAGAGGTGGTAGAGCATATAAAAAAAAATGCTGATCGCTTTAGCCCATTCATCCAGCAAAATTTCAGCTGGTATTGCTATAGAATGTCATGGGACGGCATCTGGATTGGTGAACCCGAACTGCAGGCCATCAGTGAACTCTATGGACTGAATATCAAAGTGCATGGCCCAGGCGACCTGGATACAAATTTATTTGGCAAGCTAACCACATCAGCTCACAAACAATATGGAAGCCATCTATTGGGATCAACCGTCCGTATCTATTACGATAGACAACACTATCAGGCACTTTTACCAAAAACATAATGATCGGCCAGAACCCTTCCGATCTCCACTAAGCATTCCAATAACATCCTAAAGGCTTGGCGACGCCTCTACTGGGGTGGCGCGGTCTGTCCCCAGACCGCGAAATCTAAAAGTTACTTATCAAAGGTTAGCCCAATAGACTTCAAAAAAGTTAGAAATAGCTTAACGCGTATGGGCGCGGGCACGATTTAGGATGTTATTGGAATGATTAGTGGGGATAGCACGACTGGAGCTGTCTTTTCAAGACAGCCCCAAATAAGAGCTAAGACCCTGCTTGCTACCAAAACTTGCCGCACAAGTCATTGAATTTGAATTCAGATGCGTAGGA
>CAYTFC010000051.1:0-22209 GCA_964436955.1 uncultured bacterium
ATTCAAATTCAATGACTTGTGCGGCAAGTTTTGGTAGCAATCAGGGTCTAAGAGACCAAAAGGACCTAAGCGACAAGGAAACGTCTCGGGATACTGAGATATTTTAAAAAAAAACTCCATTTTAATAAAATTATAATTATAATATACACATAGAAGACTTTTATTTATTAAGAGGTGACTATGAAAATTATTAATATTATTATAATTTCTATTTTTACAATTTCTACTAACATTTATGCCACCCCTGAAGTATTGAATAAAGATGACTTGGTGAAGCAAGGCCGAGCGGAATACGGAAACTCAGGAATAAATATTTACACAGATAACGAAGGAAATACTTGGGCTATTAGAGAACGTTGGGATAGCAGCGACTTGACCGGGCTAGTAAATGCCTATGTGGCAGGAGCCCTGATGCAGCATCTATTAGGTAATACAATTACAGCCGAGGTAACACTAGTTAAGGGAGCAAAAGGAGCTGCATCTAAATGGTTAACTGGTTTCAAGCCTTTGAATGATTACTTCGATAAACAGTGGGATCCGTATGCAAACGCATTTGTTCCATATTATCCACAAGAACTTGATGAGCAACCAGTTAACGGCTGGGAACGCCTCATTCTAGTAATGGATTTTCTAGGAAATGGCGATCGGAATGGAGGAAATGTGGGTGTTGTTGATGGCGATGAGAGTGGGAAAATAGCGGCCAATGTCGACTATGATGAGAGTTTTGTTTTTTATGGGACGCCTTTTCAAAGCACCAAGGAGCAAGTTTATGCTGGCTATTTTGACGTTGACGAAGTCTTAAACAATTTAGATAAGCTTTCAAACATAACACCTGACGAGATCTCCCAAATTGTCGATGAACGAACAAACGATATTATAGGGCAGGTGGACTTCATTACTGAGCGAAAAAATACATATGCCCATCGAAGCGATTTACGGTGGTCACCAGAGAACATTCAAAACTATACGAAAGCAATTAAGACTGGCTTGATACAACGATTACACGATTTGAAATTGGTGAAAGATGAACTAGTTCTCTACAAACTGATCAATGATGGGGAGAGCATTGACGCAATCACCTCCTATATAGACACGAAATTGGGCGGGAAGCTACCAATTAAGGGGTGGGGACCAGATTATCTAGAGCTTATAAGAAATGAGCACAATCAGGCAACTGTCGATCAATTGAGAAGGCATTTGCAACAAAGAGACGAATTGTAAAAATGGGCGCTTTCGGCTAATGCTGGTCGGGGCCAATATCATCAAAATACTTGGAGGGAACTGTGCTGTCATGCAGAGGTGCACCTGACTGATACTTTGGATCGACGTCTTTACTATCGGGATCCGTAAGATACTTACTGATATCTTCGCTTACTTTGTTCAGTTGTGGGTTAGAGTCATGTAGATCGAGAGGAGGCAAATCCTCCTCACTCTGACTTCCCTGCGAGATAGCTGTGAGTAATTTTTCAGCACCTTTGGGATCTAGGGAGTGAAGCTGCATATAGACCTTCTGCTGCTCTGCGGCTAATTCCTTTGCTTCATCATCTGAAGCACTTAGCATGGGGTCGTGCAAGTTTTGTAACAGTAAGGAAAGCGCTACAATATTTTTTGGAGCAAGCGCTACGGCATGTTCAAGAACCACTTTAGCATCTTCTGGGTTACGCACCTCCAAAAATACTTTCGCCAAGGTTATATAAAGTTCTATGTCGTTAGGAGAAAATTTAAGGGCACTTTGATAATAATGGCTAGCTTCATAAAGGTTGCCATCGTCACGGTACAGATTGGCAAGCTTCACCCATGTCTGCGCGTTGTCAGGTTCGTATTGCGTCGCTTGGAAGAGCATTCGTATAGCGCTTTTACGATCCTTCTCCGTCGCATAAATATTGGCCAAACTGACAGCTGCTTCTGCATAGGAAGGATCAAGCGTTAGCGTATCTCTAAAGGCTATAATGGACTCTTTGGGCTTATTAAGAAGGCTAAGGAGTTCACCCATAATGCAGCGAACTTCTGGGATTTCTCCATAAACCTTTGTGGTCTTTTCGAGCCAGAACGTCCCCTTTTGATACTCGCTCTGGTAGCGGTCGCTGTTGCGCTTATCAATACTACGCGCTAGATTGCCCAGCCAGGCGAGTTGATGCGTGTATGCCAGCCTTAAAGAAGTATCTAAAGGCTCTTGTTGGGTGCGTCGAGACAGATCGGAAACAATCGCCTCTCTCCCAGCTATTGTACGCGTATAGTAGGCCAGGGCAGCGTCCAAATCAAAATTATTGGGATCAAGCTTCTTTGCAGCCTGAATATAGCCTATAGCCTCCTGGTTACGTCCTAATCGGTCAGCAAATTCCGCTAGAATAGTAAGCCCCTTCACATTCGACTGAAATTCTTTACTCTTTGCTGAGATGACTGTAGCAACCTGATTATAGGATGCAATTTCCATAAGAAATTGCGCTAATTCCATCGCTTCATCAAGGGAGAGTTGTCCCACTGGCGGCAAAGTTTTTAAGATAGGCCAAGTACTTTTCAAGTTATCCACTTTGGCCATTAACCGACTCATGGCTAGCTGCTGCGCGATTGGTTTGGGAGGGAGACTATCCAGGAATTGGTTACCAATTTTCACGGCTTCATTCGAATGTCCAAGGTTAAACTGAGATGTTGCATATCCTACGATATCTTCAGGCGAAAGTTTATCCCATGTTCCTAATTTGCTATATTGCTCTAATGCGAGGTCGTACCGCCGTAGCTTCTGTAAGAGACGCGCATATTGCGCACGGAACTCGTTTGAATTCGGCTGCAATTGGTAATAATACTGGAACATCGTTAAGGCTTCCAGCCGCCGTTGACGAGCCTCTAATGCCATCGCTAACAATGGAATGGCCTTCAATCGAGCGATAGGATCAATCCCTTGATCTACAGCCACTTTTAAATCCGCGATGGCTTCGTCATTATGACCCAATGCTTGAAGAGTTTCCCCTCTTACAATCAGCATCCCTGGTGTAGGATTCTTAATAAGTCTAAAATATTTGACCGCCGCTTCATTATTCTTACGAATATCTCTAAAGAAGAGCCCCGCTAGAAAATAACGACTTAGTTCTGAAAACCGCAACTGATCAAACTGCTGAAACGCCGCGGAAAATCCGGCGGTAGGTGGCTGTTCGGGCTGACGTAATAGTTTTACGAGTGCTTGCTCAGCTTCATCTAGGTGACCAAGCGCGATGTCAGTTTGAATGGCCAGGCCACGTACACCATCCAAACCACTATATGGAGTCGGGAGCTGGCGCAGATCAACCGTAATATTGTCATATTGTTTAAGAAGGTAATCTGCGTAGGCTTTAGCGATGAGGACTTCGGGCATTTTTTGGTTAATCTGCTGTAACCACACTAAAGCATCGGTCGGTTTACCTTGGATCAGCAAGCCTAAACCCAGTCGTAATAACGTATCATCTTGTAGCATACGCTTGCTCTTCAGTTCATTGATCGTAACCATGCCCTGCTCGGTATCGCCAGTGAGAAACTGCGATACTGCTAATGCCTCTCGCACAGCGGGTGTGGGATTGGTCAAACTAGACAAGAGCTGTTTAGCTTTAAAATAGTCAGCTTTCTCATACAAAATGATTCCTGCAATAAAGCTAGCCTGCGGGTCTTCGGGCTTAAAGCTCAATATCCATTGCGCTCTGCTCAAAGCCTCGTCATAGCGTCCTTGGCGTAGTAATTCTTGAGCTGAGGCCGCATGTTTCTGAAGCTGTGCGTCGCTAGAAATATCGAGGATAACATGATACCGTTTTGCAACTTCTGTTAGGGAAGGCAGTTTTTCGACATCGTCTCTCTTTGAGATTTCTTCATAGACACGAACGATCAGTTTTTGAATTTGTTCATTAAAGGCTGCGGAACTTTCCGTAGGCACTAGAGACGAAGCTGCTGTAATAATTTGCTGTGCCTTGTTTTCTCCACCTGGAGTCAGCCACGCATTTTCAGCCTCGACCAGAAGGCTTGTAGCAAAAGTCAGTCGGCTATCGGGAGATTTGTCAATGTCAGCCCAAAAACGCAGATAGGGCATCGTTTTTGATAGGGTAGCATCATCATTTGGCAGTAATGCCACGATCTTGGCTGCAGTTTTTGCCGCGAAGTCTGACGCCATTTGATCCGGATTGCTACTTAACAGATGAGCCACAGCCCAATACTCGGTTACTTGCTCAATATTTGCTCCTGATAGAGCATTAGCAGCTAAAGCTTGAAAACGGCGTTGCAAATTCTGTCGATTGTCCCCATCTGGAAGCATGCGGTTTAATAGAACCGCCAGCTCCTCCACACGCTTCCACTGATGATCATTTAACGCTTGATTGAGGTGTGTGATCACCACAGAGGCCATGTCATTAAGAGTTTTATCAGCTCCCCATCCCTGTAATGCAGAAGCGTAGAAGGGAAGATCATTGTAGGACTTCGCTTCCAACAGCTGCTTAACAAGCTTCTCTACAATCGCAATAAGTTGCTGACGATCGGTATTGTACCGTTCGTTTTGCAAAGGCACTCGGTTAAGATAAGACATCGCGAGCTTCCAATAGGGCGCGGCACCTGAAGGCGTTTTTTCCTGCGCTTCTTTAGCATAGCTCAAACCTAACAGAAAATTAATCTCTGTGGCCTCTGGTTCATTCGCTCCTTCAAACTCTTCTTCTAACGTCTGTCTAGCAATAAGGTATTTACCGACTTCAATCTGACAACGCGATAAAGTTAGTACCATCCATGGACGTGTAAATATGGAATCAAATGACTTTTTCATCCAACCTGAGAGAGGCGTTCGCTCGGAGCGCACAGACCATAGTTCCATGGCTTTAAGATAGTCGGCGCTTTCAAAACGTTCTAACGCTTCAAAAAACACAACCCATGGATGGTTGGAGCTAATTTTAGCCGCATCCGCCACAGCGACCTGTAATGCAGCGTTGTCGCGAAGAAGATAGGCATTCAAAGCCTGGTTTAAACGAATTTCAAGTAGTGCACTTGAATCAGGCTTGGCCGCACTAGCTGCTTGCTTTAAATATTCTTGTGACTGGGGAAGTTGCTTAAGTGCTCGCGAAATATAAGCGTGGTACAACGCTAATTGATCTGCTGGCAATGTGTCTTTAACTTTTTCAAGCTCGTGCTGAGCCTGCTGATCTTCGCCTTTTAAAAATGAATCGTAGGCCAAGTTCAACTCATAACTCGAATCGAAAGCAAAAAACATATAACCAACAAGCAGTCCGATGAGAACGAATATCGTTGCTATTGCCGTCTTAACATAGGACATGGATCATACCACCTTTGTCACGTGCCCCAATTCTAATTCTCACAGCCCTTATGCGGCGTCCGCACTTTAGGAATTCGCCCCGAAACCGCTAATTTCTCGCGAAGATCCGCCGCCATCTGTTCTGCCCTATCGCGGTTTATCCAGGCCGCCACAATTTGCCTTTTGCCTTCACACCAGTTCGGCAATAACTGATCACCACTGATGGTAAATCCTTGTTTCTCAGAATCATCCAAGGGCGATCGATCGAGGGAAACAAGATCCATTAAACAGCTTTGGATAAAATAGCCCTCTCGCATTGTACCGTCACGCATCACAATATATACTGATGCACCGCTAACAAAAGGGCCACTCTCGGCGCCAAATTTTTCGTTAAATTTCCTTAACATAAATACCTATTCTTCTTAAAGCTGTTTCTACTTAATCAATCTCGTTCCGCGCTAACTCTGCCCCTGACTGCTAAAGAATTTCATTTGATAATTCTCAGTTCGATTATGTCATTATTTACTCATTATTAGTCACAACAATTTATTTCGTGTTCAATAAATTTCGGAAAACATATATAATTCACCCCATAAACATTAATGATGTGCGGAGATACATATGACAAAAATCAGAATCGTATTGATCGAAGATGAAGAAGATATAGCAGCGCTCATTAAATTACAGGCTGAAATGTCTGGATATAAGATAGTACACGAGACAGATGGTCTGAATGGACTTCGCACCGTAGAACGCGAAAAGCCAGATATTGTCCTGCTAGACATCATGCTTCCGGGTCAAAGCGGTTTGGATGTGTGTCGTAAGCTAAAAGGCAATCCAGACCTCAAAGATATTCCAGTAATTATGATCTCCGCAAAAAGCGAAGAGATCGATGTAATATTAGGCTTAGAGTTGGGAGCTGATGACTATGTTGCTAAACCTTTCTCTCCCAAAGTTCTCTTTTCACGTGTAAAAGCAGTCCTTCGACGCGGTAAAGAACCCGAAAAAGCCCCAAAAATCATGACTTTCGGTGATTTTACCCTCGAACTAGATCGCTATCAGCTCAAAAAGAAAGATAAAGCAATCGCTCTTACCCTTTCTGAATTTGGCATTCTACGCCGACTCGTCCTAAGTCGAGGTAAAGTTCTTACTCGAAACCAACTTCTTGACGAAGTCCAGAATGATGACGCCTTTATCGTGGATCGTAATATCGATGTGCATATCGCTTCACTCCGTAAGAAAATGGGCCCTAACTTTAACTGGATCCAGACCGTACGTGGAGTGGGTTATCGCTTCTTAGAAGAAGAAGAATAGCTCATCTCTTCACATTTCTAAAGACCTGTGTAGCGATTTCTTTGGTCAACACAAGGCCGAAAAGTAGTGAGAGTACTATCAATCCAATAATAGGATGTTCAGTATCCGTTGCTGGTGGTGCTTTCGTCGCGGGACCGACCCGATAACGTCGACCGAAGTCGCCACTAAAGTTGGCATATGACTTGCCGGACGTATATAAAAAGCCTCGGTGTCGTCCCCTGTCACGTTCGCCATCTCTTGAGTAAAAGTAGAGAGAACGGTTGCGAGAATCCGCAAGACTTGCACGACCATTGGGGCGAAAATAGGATGCATCTTGGTAATGAGGAATTTTGAACACTTCGCTACTGTAGTTTGAGCCTGGCATTACTCCGAAGTCATGGCCCCATTTGTTGTGAAAATAGTTCTTTATCGCGAAGTTCTTTTCGTAACCTAGTCCGCAGGATGAACTTCCCCAGCAGCTAACCTTTAACCTAGTGGACTGATACGCCAAGTTTGCAAAACTCCCCGCCTGCTCATCTGTAAGAGCCTCTGGCAAAGAATTATTCACAACCGTGGAGACCTGTTGGTCGGTTGTAGAATTTATTATCTGAATGGGTGGACCATGAATTTCATCAGAGTCGGCAAATGCAACACTAATTGACAGGCAGGCGCCGACTGTTAGATAAGCGACTATCCATCTAGCGAATAATTTCGTGACCATGTACTCCTCTCTGAAGCTCTACCCACTGATAGCTGGCATTTAAGTGCAAGTATCGTGCCGAGGTAGACTGAGTGGACGAGGTAGACGTTGTGCACTGAGAAGCTAGGTTCACCTACCACGCACGGCTTGAAATTGTGAATTTGGGCCATGCGTGGTATAGTCCGTTAGACTAAAGAGTTAGAGTATACGTCTCTTGCTTCACTGCTTGCAGAAGAGCATTAACGCGATCGGTTTTTTCCCAGGTAAAGTCGGGATCTAGACGTCCAAAGTGCCCACCAAATGCCGTTTTACGATAAATGGGCCGACGAAGATCTAGCATATCAATAATCCCTTTAGGAGTAAGATCGAATACTAAAGGAATTGCACGGCTAATTAAATCCTCACTCACAGTTGAAGTACCAAAAGTATCAATTTTAATAGATACTGGTTGAGCCACTCCAATAGCGTAAGAAACTTGAACTTCGCAACGACGAGCAAGCTGGGAAGCCACAACATTTTTGGCAACGTAACGTGCAGCATAGCACGCAGAACGATCTACCTTGGAAGGATCCTTTCCGGAGAAAGCACCGCCACCATGGCGTCCCATACCACCATAAGTATCAACCATTAACTTGCGACCAGTAAGACCGCAATCAGCTTCAGGACCACCCACCACAAAACGACCAGTAGGATTGATATAATAGACGGTGTTCTCATCCAAAAATCTTGCGGGAATAACTGACCGAATAAGCGCTTTAATATCGGCTACAATTTTAGCATGGGTAACTTCAGGAGCGTGCATTGTAGATAAAACAACCGTATGCACACGTACAGGATTATGATCAGCATCGTATTCAACAGTCACTTGACTCTTTCCATCAGGACGCAGGTAAGGCAGTTCGCCTTCGTCGCGCGCACGCTTGAGTTCCATCAGTAACTTGTGTGCCAACATAATCGGGAGCGGCATTAGCTCGGCAGTGTCATTGCAGGCAAATCCAAACATGAGGCCTTGGTCGCCAGCACCTTGCTCTTTGAAAAGGCCTTCACCCTCATTCACACCGACAGCGATGTCAGCGGATTGTTTGTTAATGCTTGAGATGATCCCACAGGATCGCGCATCGAAGCCAAGACGGCAGTCAGTATATCCAATTTCTTCGATAGTGCGACGCACAACATCGCGCATTTCAAAGCAAGCATTGGTAGTGATTTCCCCTGCGATAACAACCATACCGGAGCTAACAAGCGTCTCACACGCTACTCTAGAATGGGGATCTTGAGCAAGACAAGCGTCTAGAACAGCGTCAGATATCTGATCTGCAACTTTGTCGGGATGGCCATCAGAAACGGATTCAGAAGTAAAAAGATAATGCGCCATTGTTTTTGCCCCACAGTAAAGGTTAAACGATGCATTTTAAATCATTTTATGATATTTTGCAAACCAAAATCGGGAATCATAAATGATTAAATATTTATTTTTTTTAGTATCGCTAATACCTTTCCAGGTTCATTGTGAGACGATAAAACTGTCCTTCACCGACCTGAGCCAAATGAAAGAAAGTCAATTTTCCAATTGGAATGGCAAGGTAGTATCGGTACGAGGCTTCTTATATCAATCTGATGAAGGAAAATGGATTCTTGCCAGCACCCCTAACCTAAAAACCTGTTGTGTTGGCAAAGGAACAAAGGCATTGTCACAAATTCAGGTGGAGGGTGACCTTGAAACCCCATCGGCTGGTCGAGCAGTCAATCTACAAGGCACATTCAAAGTAAATCCCAAGTATGATCAGCAAGGTCATTTGTTGGGCCTATACGAACTCAAAAACACCATTGCTTTGCCTTCGGCGCCAGGATAAACTTATGTCCCTTCCTAGTTTCGAACAAGCCGCACCCTGTTAAAAAAATCTTGTCCTCACTGATGGAACTCCCCAGAATCGAACTTCCTACCTGTCTGAAATGATGTGGGTCGTCAGATACAAGAAATCGATGCGAAGTTGAGCTAGTAATGGCCAGTTGTACAATCGCTTTTACAGCATCTGCACACACCCTCGCAGAATCGATAATTGTTATATGTGGTCCAAGCACCGCTTGGATAACTTCACGTAACAACGGATAATGAGTACAACCAAGTATGACCGTATCCACTTGAGAGTCCTGTAAGGGTCGTAGATATTCCTCCACTATGAGAGTGGAAGCGCAGTGATTGATAAAGCCTTCCTCTACCAACGAGACAAATAAGGGACAGGCTATAGGATACACAACCGCCCCTGCATGCCTCGCTTGAATGGCATTTTGGTATGCTCCAGAGTGGATCGTTCCGCGGGTTCCTAAAACAGCAATATGACCTGTTGCGGAGGCCTTAACTGCAGCCGCGACACCTGGCTCAATCACTCCAATCACTGGTATATCGATTGTTTCTATGAGACTTTCCAGCGCATACGCTGTAGCTGTATTGCAGGCGACTATAAGGGCTTTGATAGAGTGCTTTAAAAGATGCTGAGCGTTCTCAAGCGAAAAGCGAATAACAGTATCACGACTCTTGTTGCCGTAAGGAACTCGTGCGGTATCGCCTAAATAAACAATACTTTCGTTTGGAAGCATGCGACAGATCTCACGCATAACCGTAAGACCTCCCACGCCGGAATCAAAAATGCCAATAGGCAATTCGTTAGGATTCACTGGCTTGCGGGAGTTTAAGCTTTTGTCCAACAATGATGCGGTCTGTGGCGAGGTTATTCACCTCTTTGAGTTTCCGGATGGTTGTCTGATTTCGACGCGCGATTTTTTCTAACGTATCACCATCCACAACGCGGTAGATAGTGTCCGTCCCTTCTATTGATACAATTGGCTTATCGCCGGCAGGAAAAGCTTCCACAAGCGATTGCACAGCCACTTCCATGGACTTAAGGTTTTTCGTATGCTTATCGACAGTGTTTTCTAGCGTTTGCATACGACTATGATATTGCTCTAAGAGCTCTTTAACAGTATTGGCGTATTGCTGAAGAAGCTGCAGATCTTGACCAAGCTGATCGTGATTAGCAGCGACGAAGGCAACCTTAGATTCAATAGTGCTGCCATGATTTTTGACAACCTCTTGAGTGAGTGACTGAAACCTATCGGTATTGTCCCTCACACCATCAATAATTTGCTCTTGGTTCTCTAAACGCTGCCGTAGCGTTCTGAGCTCTGCTTCTTGATTTGCTATCTGATGACGCAAATCGAGAAGCAGATCCCGCATAGGATCTTCCTGCTGCTGTGGTGGCTGTTCCACAGGCTTTCTGTTGCGCGAAAAAGGGGCGGCATCAAGTGTAGCGACACATACACTTGCAACAGCGACCAGGATCCAGCGATTCATGACAGCCTCTAGGGTTTATAGACCTTAAACTCTGCTCTGCGGTTTTTGGCATGGCCTTCTTCATGCTTGTCGAATACCAACAAACGCTCTTTACCATAGGAAATGGTAAAGACGTGGTCTTTATCAACACCTTCAGAAATCAACATATTGCGAACAGTATTGGCACGGCGTGAGCCCAGAGCTAGGTTATAGGCTTCGGGTCCACGTTCGTCACAATGACCTTCCACAGTAAGGTATACACTAGGATTCGCACGCATATAGCCCGCGATTCCATGAATTCTCTTTAAATTTTCGTCGCTCTTCACTTGGCTGCTGTCATATGCGAAGAGAATATTCTGAAAAGTAGAAGCTAACTTCGGATCCAAGCTAGGATCGAGGAAGGCATCAATGCTAGGTAGTCGACTTCCAGGATCTCCAGGCATTTCGCGAGGCTGAGGAAACTCGACTTGATTCATTCCCATCGTCCCTTCAGGACTATCATCCTCAAGAGGAACGAATTGCCAGTAAGCATCATCATCTTCGTAACAGCAGAAATCTTCACGAGAGCACACCTGCCGCGAAGGTTCACAATTACCCGTCAGCGCACCAAAGCCTTTTCCGAAATACCGACCTGCAGTTTTTGTGTTGTCCCACATATCGCCGTCGGATCTACAGGCGCAGCTAGTAAGCGCTGTGGTGATGAAGATACATGAAATCCACGACAGAAGACGAGAACAGTTCATAGATGGGCCTCGGATGAATTGGTTATGACAAGGCATGCTAGCAAAACACGGACAATTGATAAAGCAATTTCCGGATTATGTCTTGGGTACACGCGGCTCCCAACTTGGAAAACGCTTCTCGCCTGTGCCAGCAAGGATCTTCACGGGTTTTTGGCGATGCAAGTCGATAAGAAATAACTCAGCATTCCCCACATCAGCAGTATTGTACACAAGGTGAAGACTATTGGGTGCCCAACTAGGATTTTCTTTATTTCCTGGACCGTTGGTAATTTGATATTCCTGCTTGGTGACCAGATCATAAATCCACAGTTGGCGCAGACCTTGAGTCTGGGAGCAAAACGCAATTTTAGTTCCATCAGGAGACCAAGATGGCGCTGTACCATTGCGTGCTCGTGTACTCACGAGCGTAGGATGCAGGTCCTTTAAGCGCGCGCCTGCAGATGGAATATCCATCATATAGATTTGAGGAGAGCCCGCCTTGTCCGAGACAAAAGCAATGCGTGTCCCCTCAGGACTAAATGTTGGGCTACCTTGTGTCGCGGAACGCGCGGAAAACACTTGTTGCGGCTTACCAATCGCACCTTGTTCAGGGCTAAAGGGCTGAATGAATAGATCTGGGTTTCCCGAAACATCGCTGATAAACGCAATTTGGTTTCGTTGACGAGATACTGCCGGCAAGAGTTGATTTCCACGAATATTGAGTATCTGCTGAGCGTCGCCATCCTTAAGGGATGCCAACATCACTTTGGGTGGACCCCAGCGATAGGTCACGTAAATCATTTGTCGAGAAACCATGCCCGGAGCAGGAGGCACATAGGCCGGCGTCACGCAATAGGCTTTTTCGTGAGTAATTTGACGCGGCTCCGCACCATCATACCCCGCTTCCCAGACCTCCGAAATTTGCTTCCCATCGGCTGAAGCAGGAAGACGCCTTGTAAAAAGGATGCGAGTGCTGGCGATACCATCCGCACCAAAAAGCTCACGATGAATTGTGTCGGCCGCCTGATGAACGCGATGCCGATCTTCTTTCAGATCTCCGCTCAGAGCGATCTCGTTAAGATCTTTGATGACATGATTGCTAACCGAAAGAAGACGCAATGAAAGGTGATTAGCTTCAACGCGTGGAATGATAACATACATGACGTTGGCGGATCGCCAATCGCTTAAATAGCTCTCAGGATCGTTATAGGTTTGTTCCGCCCAACGCTCTTTTTCTGAAGATTGATCTAAAAGTTGTGTGGAGCCATTATTGTCAAAGTCATAACGCAAAATTGTTTCTAGTTTTTTTAGGTAAGCGCGGTCAAACTCGGTATCCTGGCTGCTGATCTTCGCGATATAAAGCGGATGTAATTGGGTCGTAGTGGCAAGACGCACAACAACTTCATCGTTTGCTTGTAACGAAGCGAATAGACATAGGAAAGCAAATAAATATCTCATGGGCCCCTCCAGGACAAGGTCAAAAGCACTTCAGAGACCTGCGGCAATAAACGCAATCTGATCCGCACGCCTACGAGTTCTCGGTAGTAAAATTTCCTTATTACATCAAGAACATCGCGCCACAATGTTACAGGCAGCCATCGAATCTAGCAACAGAAAGTCACAAGGGCTGCCGCTTCGCCTAAGCGGCATTAACAAAGGTTTTATTTTGATGACATTGTGATTCCACATCCAGATTATCAAAAATTAATTGCTAAAAATGGTCTTTTGAATTATGTCCTTTACAGAAAAACTGTAACCCAGACAAAAAAATATGACTATTTTCCGTCTTTGCCTTTGGATATTCTCTGCTACGTATCTAACCACGCTTTCGGCTACACAGCTACAGCTTGTTTCTACCGAATCGGACCCCGATGCCTTTATCCAAAAGAGTGTCAATGTCATCAATGGCGATTACTGTGAATCTGCTACAGACTTGGTCATTTCAGGACCAGATGCCATAGTGCTGCAGCGTTTTTATAGTACAAAAGACGTGATTACTGGAGCTGAAGCCGGCGGGTGGAGAATGCTGCCCCAAAGATTTCTGGTCATCGGAAAAGACGTTTCAGGAAGACCATGTAACATAGCCAACCAAGGATGGGCCTTTGCTCTTGTAGGAGAAAGGTCCGGAGGGATTCTGCCTTATCGTGGTTTGAGAAATGCAAACGGAACAAGCAACGATCCACTTAAAATCGATGCGTTACGTGATGCGTCAGGTATGGTGAATACCTATGCGATTGAAATCAATGGACAAACCAACCATCAGAATAACAATCTTTATTGCAAAGGTGACACATCCGAGCTTGTCCTAGGTGATGGCACCAAACGCATCTATCAAAAAGTGGAGAAACTGCCGTCTCTGATACTTGGAGAAGAACTAACGCCAATAATGGCCGAACAAGTCATTGACCCGGAGTTTTTTCTTTTGGCCCAAGAAATCCTTCCGAGTGGAAACCAAATCCTGTTCTCCTATGACAATGAAGGACATCTCATAGCTATTGAAACGAAGAATTGGAATTTAACAAAAACCTTCTCATGGCTTCATTTTACGTATGAGTTTCAAAAAGACGGCTGTCTAGTTCATGTCGAAACAAGCGACTCTCGAGAACTCACGTATCATTTATCATTAGAAAATAACGCCTATCAGCTAACCAAAGTAGAAGGTTCGCACTGCATACCAGTTTCGTATGACTATAATCAAAATTTAGTCAAAAAGACGCTCCCAGAAGGCCGTTACATCGAAATCGAGTACCATGATGGCAAGGTCACATGCTTAAAAGGGCCTAATGCCGATTCTGGAGAAGCGGAAGTTTTTCATACGTTTTCCTATGAAGAACATCGTACCGATGTCTTTAATGCCTTCGGCTATAAAACTAGCTATTTCTATGACCAACGGTCTCAACTTACCGCCATTCAATTGTACGATGATCAGAATAAGCTCCATCGTGTTGAACGGAAGTTCTGGGGGAAAACAAAATCTAGCGCCGGAAATTTACTAGCAAAGACTATTGAGGATGGAAACGGTCGTGTCTGGTCCTATCGCTCTCTTCAATACGACAAGTCAGGTAACATTTTAGAGGAACGACTCTATGGCAATTTAACAGGAGGCGAAGACATCGCCCTGCAGCTTTCTTCCGATGGCAAACTTCTTAATGCAGACGAATCAGAATGCCACATAAGAACCTTTGCCTACTCCACAGACGGTTTCAATCTATTAACTAAAACCGGAGATTGCAAAGGAAATCAAACTCTTTTTGTCTACAAACCAGGAACAAACCTCCTGACAAAAAAATTCATCTTGGATCGCAAGGACATCAAAAAGCGTACATTCCACACTTATAATGACGATGGCGTTTGTATAAAAATTATTGAAGACGATGGCTCGCAAGAAGAAGAATCCAAAATCTATGGCTGGAGCGTTACAGAAAGGCACATTAAAGAGATTAAACCCAAAACGTCCCTGCCAGGAGTAGGCCTTCCCGAAATCATCGAAGAAAAAGCGCTCGATCTACAGACAAAGCAAGTGACCCTGCTCAAAAAGCTCGTTAATCATTATGACGACCAATCTAATCTTCTCTCGTGCTGCACGTATGACGCAAATGGCCAGTATGCCTTCACCGAAAAGCGATCTTATAACTGTATAGGCCTGGTGACTTCACAAATAGACATTACAGGAAAGGAGGTTAATTACACCTACGATGGTGTGGGGAACCAACTTTCCTTATCGATTCCACAAGACAATATCATTATTAACACTATTTACGATTTCCATAATCGACCTACTGTAGTCACAAAAAAAACTGCTGACGACTATTATACCGTAGGCAATAGATACGATTCACTTGGCAGAAAAACAAGCTCTACAGACCGCTTTGGAAACTCTACGCACTATGAATATGATGCCTTCCATTATCTAACAAAGGTTGTGCATCCCCAGGTGATGGATGAACACAATCAAATCGTTCGCCCCACCTTTAACTATGTCTACGATGTGTTTGGAAATGTTTCGACAATACAAGATCCCATGGGATTCACCACAAAAAAATCCTATAACTTGCGCGGAAACCCCACCAAAATCAATTACCCTGATGGATCTGTTGAACTATTTAAATACGACGCAGAAGGCAGCCTACATCGTACCTTCAGCCGCGAAAAAATCATCACAGTCTATGAGTATGATTATTTGGGCAGATCCATTTACGAAGAAAGCTCTACACATGATGAAAAAGGTGGTTTCTCTTTTTTAAGGAGCAGAACTCATCGCTATAATGGCTTTCGATGTACTTATGAACAGGAATCTGATTGCATCAAGCGCTATTACTTCGATCCATTTGGACGACTAGCATCATTTGTAGAGCATGAAAGCGGACTAGGTGAAAGAGGACCCGAATCTCGCTGCACTGAAATTGTATATAACCCGATTGGTCGCATCCATCAGAAAAAAGTTTGGTTTGACACAGGGCCGCAAGACTACGCTGTAGAGTGTTTTGAATATGATCTATCTGGAAATGTAGTTGAAAAAAGGATGGAGAATGCCCAGGGAAATGTTCTGCTTAGAAAGGGCTTTTCCTATAATTTTCAGGGCCAATGCACCGAAGAATATACCTTCGAAAACGGTAGAAAAACGTTTTTGATCAATACTTGCTATAACTCAGATGGAGAACCAACAGCCTATTTAGATGGCTGCAATGGAGAAACCAAAGTAATACCTGACTACTCATTTCACAATGCACTGGGACAAAAAGTACTCAAGAAAACGCTGGTGAACGCCATCGGAATACAGACAGAAATCGAATTCGATGCACTGAGTCGCATTTGTTGTATTTCTAAAAAAGATCCATTTGGTATCCCTTTATCTTCTCAGAAAATATTTTATGATCCACTTGGTAATAAGACGTGTGAAACTCACGATCAAATCGTCGACGGGCAGGTTATAGGCTCTCAGAAAAATCGCTGGACTTATGGCCCTATGGGTCGCTTGGAAGAAGAAATAGAAGCTGCTGATACTCCATTAGCAAAACGAAGTCACTATAACTACAACTCTCTAGGGCAATTAGCCAGCAAAACCGTGCCAGGAGTTTCCAAGCCTATTAATTATAGTTATCATAGAAACGGTAAAATCCAAAAAATCGAAGGTAATCAACTCTTAAACAAATATTTCTACGACTACAAAGGCAACATTCAGTCAGCACAAACTCTACAAGGCCAATCCATCCTGAAAACCCATAATGCGTTTAATCAAGTCATCAAAGAAACGATTAAGGACGGGGAGGGCTCATACTCGCTCCAATATGCTTACGATAGAAAAGGGCGGCTTAAGCACATCATCCTTCCAGATAGCTCCAAAATAGCCTACACTTATGACGCCGTTTTTGGACGTGAAGTCAAACGCATTGCGGCAACTGGTGAAATTCTCTATACCCACCACTATGATCAGTATGATCAACAAGGTAAGCTACAAACAGAACGCAACATTGGAGATTTAGGACCTAACCAATATAGCTATGACCTCAATGGCCAAAAGATCGCTCGGAACAACTTCCTACTTAACGAAAAATATACTCGCGACCCTTTAGGCCGTGTCCTGGAAATACAAGGCGATAAGCAAGAGCTCTATTCCTATAATGCTCTCTCCCAACTCACTTCAGAAAACAAGATTGGGTCTAGAACATATGTTTATGATTCGCTAGACAATCGTATTAAAGTTGATGACAACGCACTTCAATATAACACCCTAAATCAGCTGACGTCTGATTCACAAAACACATTTACGTACGATCCAGCTGGAAACCTTTTGAAGAAGGTTCTCGACGGAGAAGAAACTCGATTTGAAAGTAATATTTTGTCCCAACTTGTATCCATAGAAAAAGCAGACAAAACCTCTGTAGCCTTTACGTACGATCCCTTTGGCAGATTATTGGTTGCAAAGCACCTGAAAACGGATGGCAAATATAAAAAAGTACTTTCCACTTCACGTTATTTATACCTAGGCCATCAAGAGATTGGCTCTTTGACTGAAACAGGACACATTAAAACACTCAAAATTCCAGGTTTACAAGGTGATGAACCCTCTCTCAGCAGCATAGCCTTTGAAATCAACAATGAAACCTATGTACCCATGCACGACCTTATGGGTAACGTAGTTGCTGTAATCGATCCACACACTTGTCAAGTAGTTGAAAGCTATCAATACAACGCCTTCGGTGAAGAGATCATCCGCAATGCCGACAATGAAACGGTAACATTATCACAAGTAGATAATCCCTGGCGATACGCTGAAAAGCGCATGCATGAAGAATCAGGTCTCGTATTATTCGGATTACGATTTTACGACCCTACAATTGCTAGATGGATTAGCCAAGACCCTGCAGGCTTCATTGATGGCCCTAATCGCTACGCCTATCTTCACAACAATCCCATAGGTCACTTGGACCGCTTTGGTCTTGCGACCGAAGCTAACTCTTCGAAACAATTCGAAGAGTACTTTTTTGGTGAAGTGGAATGTCATTGCAACTGCGAAAAGCATCGTACATGCAAACGTGGTGGCGATCTGTGGAGGACTACTAGTTCAAACCTTCCTAAAATCACCTATTGCGACGCCTTTGAAACATTTTTTGGACACTATAGGAATCAAATTGGTCTTAGTATAGTTAGAGAACGTTTTTATAGAGGTTCTACCACTTATGATTTGAAGGCCGAAGGACTTCCCGACCTCCCAAATGGGCTCGCAATAGGCTTTATCAATGGAATTTGGAATGATTTCGATAGCGCTAAAACAAGTGCGCAGTATCTTTCTAAAATGGCGGGTGGGTATAATATTCATGGTGTCCACAATGCTACCCACGGAAGAAGAGTCGATCTTCTTGAAGTTTATTTAGGGCTAGACCATATCGCTACAGAACCCGTTAGACAACTGCACAAAATGTGGAATAGTTTTTTTGAAACAAGTTCTGGTAATACGAAATTCTTGATGATTTGCCATAGTCAGGGAGCTATACACGTGCGAAATGCACTCCTAGATTATCCTCCAGAACTAAGAGAACGCATACTGGTCGTCGCAGTTGCTCCAGCAGCGTACATCTATCAAGAGACTTGCGCAGATGTCATTCATTACCGCGTAGAATTAGGAGACTTCGTACCATACATTGATAGACCTGGCGCCGAAAGAGCCAAGGATACTATTGTTAACCTCACGTCCCATCCCGATGCCTCTAAAATTTTCGATCACGAGTTTATGAGTCCTACATATCAAACCAGACTGCAGGAACATATTAGCGAATACATTCAAACCTATGGATCCCCATGAAGATACATTTTTTTTTCATCTTATTACTAATTTGCGTTGGCTTTTCTATGTGCAGTAACCAAACTTATCATCCTTCAAAAGGCGAACAACTCGTTAATAATACTTTGGCCCGAACAGCAGAAGTTATTAAAAACAAGTATGGCTTAAAACCCTGTGGAGTAGGAGCCTCTATGCCAGGAGGGCCCATAAGGCGATTAACTTTGTGTTTTGATACCAAAAATCGATATTCCAAAGAAGCCTTAAGGAATCTATTAATTCAGACCGCTCTAGAATTGTTGGGTCAAGTCAACAATAATGACGATATACAACCATTTCTTATTAAGCAGCCATTCACAATAAATGATGTTGAAATTATAATATACAATCATGATGCAAATGGACGAATTCTTAACGATCCGGAAGTTTCTACAGCTCGAATTTCTCAAAGTCGATTAACTTATCGAATGATTGATCCAGATGACTCGTTCAAATATAAAAATCAATTCGAGGAATCTTATGAAGAAGCAGTGAAACTCACATCAACACAAGAGTGAATACACGGAAATAGAGATATCATTAGAATCGACAATACATAACAAGAGAAGAATATCATGAGAACTGCGTCCTTCATAGTTAAAATGACGTTTGTCACCGCAATTACATTGTTCGCTATTACAGCTCTCTTATTTTATGCATTTATTGCATATACGATGTATATTAATGCGAAACCTCATCATTTTTTAGAAAATGAACAGAAAACAACAATAACAAATAGTGCAGTGCATCAGCAGTATTAAAAAATTAATTTTAATGATATTCCCATCTGTGCAAATTCTTTATTCACACATTTGAAAAGGCATGAATGAGACAATGGCATAAATCTAACCTGTTTCATTTGCACATCAAAGAGCTTGATTAGTACCCACGAAGTGGCTTAATAATAATATCCATTTAAGTTTTTAGGATTTTTACCACGGAGATCACAGAAACAGAGAACCCAGAGGCCTGCGGATTCAAACCGCTTTTATTACCGCAGGCCTCTGGGTTCTTTGTTTCTGTGATCTCCGTGGTAAAAATCCTAAAAATCTAAAAAAACTACAGTAAAGGTTAGTTCTCTCTGGATTGGATATCATTTCGATTTTGTTGCAATAATAACTTTTTCTCAAGTTGGGGTCTAACGAAGCAATTCACTTCTAGCTCCAGCAATCATTCGCTTATGCCTGCGACCTGGGCATTAATTGCAGTCAAAATTGGAAGGAAAAAATCCCTAATTTCGAAGATCACGTATTCAAAGGGCACCGGATCATGTCCAATACCTTCAAGAAAAGAATCCCATCGTTTCAGAGTTTTTGGTGTATTGTAGAAAGCCTCAGATAATGCCTTTGGAATTTCGCGAACAATAGTTTTTCTATTTTGAAAGACCTCTTTAACAACAGGAGCTATTTTTTCTGGTTTGATTTGAAACTGATTGACTATCGTCCATATATCATAAAAATCCTTCATTCTGCTGTTTGCAAGGCCAAGCTTCACCATCGCATCTAATTTTTCGGCAATTACTGTCTCTGCTGTATATCCCTTAAGCAAAGGGGAAGGAAAATCTAATAATGCTGGATAGTCTACCCTAGCTGGCTTAGGAAAAATTTTGTCGTTGAACCCAATATCGATTCTCAAGGGTAGCTTAGCTGTATGCAAATGTGCTGAAAAACGGGCTGACAGGCCAGTGTATTCCGTCTCAATTTGGGATTCTGAAACAATCAAGTCTGCAGATTAAACTCCATGCCATCTTGTGGAACAGAATAAGAGCAGATTTCTTTGAGAATTTGTGAGACGTTTTCCATGGAATTGTTAGTTTTTGCAAGCAGATCTATGTCAACCGTCGCACGATGTGTCGCCGGATCCCAAACCATCAGCATTAGACCTCCTTTCAGAAAGAAAGAATTTTTATGTTGGGAAACACTCAGACGATATAAAAATCTCTCCATGGCATAATATCTAAAAATTTCCTGCGTAGGGCGATTTTTTGCTAAGGCAATATTTTTCAATCTACTGTAAACCGATTCAGATAAATTCTTCTTTTCAAAATTCATTGACTCACAATAGTTTCAAGGATGGGTTGAAGGACTTTTTCAACACGACATAGTTTTGCATAATCGTAAAGCTTGTCAAGGTCTGTTCGACCTTTTCTCCAATACTCTTTCAATGCTTCTAGAACAACATCCATGCCGATTTTTTGCCGAAATTTTAGACAGTCAGCTAAAGTTTTTTCGATGCTATAAATTCTAACAGGAAATCCATTAACTGAAATTGTTTCAACGCCCTCTTCATAGGCACACTTGGAATACCAAAAACAACGTAAAGGCGGATAGTCGGCTTGAGGTAGTCTTGAAGTTCTGGGTAGGGCAATATAGACAAAATGAGGAATTTGAGTCGTTAGTTCATAAAAGGATAGTGCAGAGATTAGGCAGATAATACCGTGAGGAATTCTTTTTGCAGCCAAGACCAAATCAGGTTCTGAAAAGTCTGGCATCGAAGCTAGTCGAAAAACACCTCGGCCTAGTGTTTCAAGGACTCCCTCGTCGCGGAGCTTGTACAAATAGGTGGGGTGAATTCCCAGTTTTATGGCTTCAGCGGTACGTAGGATGCCATTGTGCTGACGAAAAACCTCTAAGGGATCAATTTTTTTTGACTTCATACGATAGAATTGTTCACACTTATTTAATTCTGTATGCATTATTATCATAATGGGCTTTACGGTCAAGTTCTACCCTAGGATTGAGGTAAGCCAGTGTTTCTTTAGAATAAATGAACTCGTGGAACCAGTGAACAATCAGATTACAAAATATCCTATCTATCTTAAAATTAATAAATTAAAAAAAATGAGAAACCATCCGAAACCTTAGATATTTGAAGGTAAGCGATTTGAGTAAAAACAAAAGGCTTATTAGAAAGAAAACTGCAGCCTGTCTGCATGAAAATCCATAAACTTATCTGTTTTACAAAGCGTCTAGGAACGTTCTTAGTGAATAAAAATATTTGCTCTTGTTTACTCATGGTCTCCTCTATTTTTGCTGAAGTTAGATGTGCTGAACAATCTAGCGTCACAAGGGCTGCTTTTGATTTGGGATCAGGAACCTTCAAGCTATCTGTAGCTGAAGTAAACGGACAAGATGTTAAATTTAACTTTTCTAAAGTGATTGGCGTCGGCTTGGGTCTTGATCTGGCTGAAAGTCACTGCGGATCGTTCAGTGACAAGATTCAGGGTGTTGCATTAAGTGCTTTAAGGGAGCTTGTCAAGGATGCCAAAAAAAAGGGTGCTGTTCAATTTGCAGGAATTGCCACAGCGGCTTTTCGTAATGCAGCAAATGGAAATGAATTCCTTCAAAAGCTGAAAATAGAAACAGGAATTAATTTACATTTAGTTTCACAAGAAGACGAAGGGGCGCTAGCGTTTAAGACTTTTTTCAACGTTTTTCAAGGAATCAACGAAGAAGATTGCATAGCTTTAGATGTGGGAGCGGCAAGTTTTCAGTTAACAGTCAAAAATAAAGAGTCTTATGATGTTGTCAAAGGCTGCTTAGACCCTGATTGCTACCAAAACTTCATCTAGCGCTCATAGCGATATATCAG
>CAYTFC010000052.1:0-21914 GCA_964436955.1 uncultured bacterium
GCTGTTAGCCAATTATTTAATTATCACAAGAAAAAGATGTGGGTACAAGTATGGGCGGGGAGACGCAGAGGAAGACAAAGAATATATAGAATTTAGGACTTATGGGTAATATAGGATGAGGGCACGGGCACGAGTGGGATGTTATTTATGTAGGTTTTTAGGGATCGGGCACGAGTGGGAAGCTATTGAAACAAGAACTTTTCATTAAGATTGCTATACTCTCTTGCCCAAAAAGCGACGAAGTTTTAGACTATCTCCTTTTACGGTAGCTTAGTAAGCGTGCGGGTGTAGCTCAGTTGGTAGAGCGTCACCTTCCCAAGGTGAATGTCGTGAGTTCGAACCTCATCACCCGCTCAAAAAGCTACTGAAAGAGATATGCGGGTGTAGCTCAGGGGTAGAGCATCACGTTGCCAACGTGATTGTCGTGAGTTCAAATCTCACCACCCGCTTTAAATAGCTTTATGTATGAACCCTGCGGGTGTAGCTCAGGGGTAGAGCATCACGTTGCCAACGTGATTGTCGTGAGTTCAAATCTCACCACCCGCTATATTTCTCTAGGCCTGTGGAACTGTCGCTCCCGGCTAAATCTACATCAACTATGAGGATCCCGTGTCAATGTCTCAACAAGAACTAGCTAGCGATAATGTAAAGGTCGTCGTTTCTCAAGAGCCTGGCTGCCATATTACCTTCCATCTCACAGTTCCACCACAAGTCGCTCAAGCAGGCTATAATAAAGCCATACGTGCCGTAAATAAAGAAGTATCGCTTCCTGGTTTTCGTAAAGGCAAGGCCCCTGAAAAGCTCGTCATCCAGCACTACAGTAAGTATGTCGACCGCGAGTGGCGCACTCTTGTCATGGATACCGCCTTCCGAGAAGCTGTTGAGCTGACGCAAATCCGTCCCTTGCATCAACAGGCAGTTGAAGCTCCCGAAGTTAATAGAATGTCCATTGACGAAGGTGTAGAGCTGACAATTAAGTTTGAAAGCATGCCAACAATACCCAAGATTGAGCTAGATCAGCTTAAGCTTGAGCCCGTAGAGCAACAAGCCGTTAGCCAACAGGACATCGATCAAGCTATCGAAGACCTGCGTTTATTCCATGCGAACTGGCAAGAAATCACCGACCGACCTATACAAATTGGCGACTACATCGATGTGGATATTGATGCCTTGGAAAGCCCAGCCTATACGATCTGCACAAATGAACGTTTTCAAGTCACCAATGATCGCATGCCTGCTTGGATGAGCCAGCTCGTCATCGGTCTTTCACTCGGGCAAAGCGCTGAAGGTGTCAGCGAACGCGATGATAAGTTCGCGCCCAAACCTGATTCGCCAGATTTTAAGCCCACACAAGTACGCGTCACCATTAAAGCGATTAAGCAAGCAGAGCTTCCTCCATTAGATGATGCCCTAGCTCTGAAAGCCGGCGTAGAGACAGCCGAAGAACTCAAAAAACGCGTTATTATCACTCTAGAGCGTAAGCACGCTGATGAGGCTGACATGGCAATGCGCGACCAACTACAATCACAACTGCTACAAAAATTTGACTTCGATCTTCCCAGCAGCGTGGTAGAGGCGGAGCGCCAAACACGTATACGCAATCGCATCCGCGGGTTAAAAAGTCGTCGCGCCAGTGATGAAGACATTCAGCGTCAGTCCGGAGAACTCGAGCAAATGGCTCATGAAGAAGCTGAAGCCTTTGTACGTTTGTACTATTTGCTGCGTCCAATTGTACAAGAAAAAACCGCGGGAATTACACAATCTGATCTTTTCCAAGAGCTTACACGCCAAATGCACCAGCTCTCCCCTGAAGAGCAAGTCATCGAACCACAGATGGAGCCGCAAACATTGCGCGGTAAGCTAATTGCTGTGCTAGGCATTAGAAAAGCAGAAGATTGGTTGATGAGTCAACTACGACCAATGTAAAAAATCTTGACCGGGCAACCTGAAGCAGACTATATAATGACACATGTGAGAACGCACAGCAAGAGAGACGAATATGCCCGATAGACAACGCCCACGCAACTCATTAACTCCCTACGTGATCGAGGATACCGGGCGCGGTGAGCGCTCCATGGACATCTTTTCACGGCTTTTGAAAGACCGTATTGTCTTCATTGGAAGCGAAATTAATGATCACGTAGCGAACGTTGTTGTCGCTCAATTACTTTTCTTGCGGATGGAAGATCCCAAGAAAGATGTCAGCATTTATGTTAACTCCCCCGGAGGCGTGCTAACCGCCGGACTCGCGATCTATGACACGTTAAAATATCTTGATTGTGATGTCGTCACTTGTTGCATCGGTCAAGCAGCGTCCGTTGGCGCCTTGATCTTGACCGCCGGTACCAAAGGTAAGCGCTTTGCTCTACCTAACAGCCGCATCATGATTCACCAACCTATTGGTGGAATCGGGGGTACCTCAAAAGACGTAGAGGTTCAAGCTAAAGAAATTCTATTCCTGAAGAAACGCTTGGCCGAAATCATGGCTGAATGCACTGGCCAAACAGTAGAAAAAATACAATCAGATTCTGAGCGAGACTACTTCATGAGCCCTCAAGAAGCCGTCACATATGGCCTGTTGGACGAAGTGTATGAAGCGCGTAATAGGGAACTAAATCCAGCGGCCGTCGCAGCGGCAGCTGCTGCTACAGGTTAAATATTAGTTCATACCTGAGGCGAATCTCAATAGAAAACGTAACTTATTTGAGTCGAACAACATGACCAAAAAAGGCTATCCAGCCAAAGATGTCACATCCTGCTCCTTCTGCGGTCGTACTGAAGATGCCGTTGAAAAGCTTATCTCCGGACCAAATGTATTCATTTGCGACAAATGCGTAAGGCTCTGCAATGGAATATTGGAGAAACGCACTACAAACTTTGAGATCAAGGTTCTAAAGCCTAAAGAGATCAAAGCTCGGTTAGACGAATACATCATAGGCCAGGAAAAAGCGAAACGCACGATTGCTGTGGCGGTGTACAACCATTATAAGCGCATCCGTAATCTTGGGAAAGAATCCGGTGTGGATTTTAACAAATCCAACGTGTTGTTGCTAGGTCCTACCGGTTCCGGCAAAACACTACTTGCCAAAACGCTTGCAAGCATTCTTGATGTTCCTTTTACCATTGCAGACGCTACAACTTTGACTGAAGCTGGCTACGTAGGTGAAGACGTTGAGAACATCATTCTTCGCTTACTACAAGCAGCTGATTATGATGTGGCTAAGACAGAAATGGGAATTATCTACATCGATGAAATCGATAAAATTCGTCGCACGACAGCGAACGTGTCCATTACACGCGACGTTTCAGGCGAAGGTGTGCAGCAAGCTCTGCTTAAAATAGTTGAAGGTACAGTTGCTAACGTGCCACCCAAAGGGGGCCGCAAGCACCCTAATCAGGAATATATCAAAGTAAATACAGAGAATATTCTGTTTATCGTAGGCGGAGCTTTTGTAGACTTGGACAAAATTGTTTCCAAACGCTTAGGTCGCACAACAATAGGCTTCAACATTGGTGGCAAGGACCTTATCGACCCTACCCAAAAAAGTTATCTTCTCTCTCAGGTAGAGCCCGAAGATCTCGTTGAATTTGGAATGATTCCCGAGTTTGTTGGCCGCTTTAACAGTATCGCCAATTGCAACGAGTTATCCCTTGAAGACATGGTTAACATTTTGACTGTGCCTAAAAATGCTATTATCAAGCAGTACATCAAAATGTTTGAAATCGAAGGGGTTAAGGTCATATTTTCTGAGGAATCCCTTCACGCTATTGCAAAGAAAGCGATGAATGTGACCACAGGCGCAAGGGCTTTAAGAATGATCCTGGAAAATTTAATGCGCGATCTCATGTTTGATGTTCCTTCAGACAACACCATTGCCGAAATACACATCGATAAAGAATGCGTTCAAGACGGCAAAATCCCTCTCATCAAACGCACTCACGAAAAAATTGCTTGAAATACATTCAAAAAGACTAAAAAGGAACGGACGAAAGCAAACGCCCGTTCTTTTTTAGAACAGCCAATTCGGCGAAGTGGCGCTATATGTTCTGTTATACATTGTAGCGCTGCTTCGACAAAGCGGCACTAACAAAAGTTTTATTTTAAACCCGACGTGCTACCTACATCCTAGTCAACCTGTTAGAAGCTACCGATCGACCTAAATCTTAAAGGGTTAAACCCCGACTTCCTACCTACATTGCGCTTGTACACAGTCGTTCTTCCATCGTCAAAATAAAAATTTATTAGTGTCGCTTGTTCCTAAGCTAAACTATTACAAGAATTACCTCTACCTATTCATATTAATGAAAATTTATTTTATAATAACTTACATCTAAAGATATCTATTATATATAAATAGGTAGAGTTACTAGATGGAAGAGATATCAAGTGCATCAAAATTAATTAATTCTGTTACATCCTCTTCTTCCTCATTAATCAGCAAAAATACTCAAAAACAAATAGTGCATGCACTTAAAATCCTACAAGCTGCGGGTGATTTAAGCGGAGCTTCACAGTTAGCAGCAACGGCTAAGGTTCTAACATTGGGCATGAGTTGTGTCAAATTTATGACAACTAGTCCTCAGAGTTTAGTAAATGATATTCAGACTGGCTCTTTGGACAACTTTAATTCACTCCAAAAGCCTCTTTTAAGCGCTAAGGCTGCTGTCAGTTACGCTACCTTTCTCCCTCGCCTAATGAAAGCCTGCGACGGAGTCATTCATCCATCTTTGCAAATTTTTCCCAAGGAAGTGCTCAAAGAACTTTCCGGAGCCAACAAAAATGCTAAGAATCTAGCAATGATCGGAAAGATAATTAAAGCCGACACACTTTTGCGGGCTGATAAACTTTCATACATGAAGATTACTCAGTCAGCAGCGACTATAGGCACATTCGTATCATCTGCGATGGGGTGGGATAACGCTAAGTTAGTTCTTAGTGTAGTCTCTCACGTTACGGGAATAATCAATGTATATAACGCAAGTACGAAAGAGAAAGAAACTGTACAACCGGAAAAAGCTCCTTTAACAAATTTGTCTAATCTTTCCAAAGAGAGCACTGATCTTTTAATAGGTCATTTCAAGACTATAGAAAAGTCTCTTACCGCCCAGAATGACCCAATCGACGATATCGATCGAAAAATGGCTCAGGCGATGATGGGGAAAGAGATTCTGGCGAACGCCAGCTTTTACGAATCAGCTCTTAAGGACGTTAGCAATGAGTTTAACCTCCTCGACATCGTTACAGCTTATAGGAATATCAATCTTCCAGATCTTGTAGCAGGCGGCCTCGCCGATACGGCTCATGTCGAACAGGTTGAGCAGCTTTTCAATCAAATCAGCAACCGTATTGACGCTCTTCGCAATCTTAATGAAGAAGTTAAGGCTACTCTTGAACGCACTATTGTGGAAAGGGAAGCTTTGCTTACAACGGCTACTATTATTCTGAGTGACCCTACTCGAACGGATCATGAACTTGAGCTTGCTCAAAGCCTACAGCAGGCTGTGCAACATGATCTGGACGAACTCGTGAGTTGTCAAAAACTGTGGATGCCCGATGCAATGCACCTGGACACGCCCGTTCTTGAACGCATGACTTCTATAGATAGAGATAAGATTTGGGTGGCCATTGGTGGGCTAAGTGCCCCCCAGGTTAGCGCCTCGTATCAATGGGCCATTTCGCTTTTGGATGTCTCAAAATCTGATGCATAGGAGGCCTATGGATCCAAATTTGCTTCACGTGCCGCTTAATATGAAACATATCGTTCCTGAGGAAGCTCCTTTAAACATCTTGGAAATAGCTCCCACTACTCAAAAACAAATGGTTTATGCCCTGAAAATTCTTCAGTCCGCCGGCGGCCTTGCAGGTGCCGATAATATGGCCAAGGCGGTAAAAACTCTAGCCTGGGGTGTGCGATGTATAGGATATGTACGTACTAATCCTAAGGACCTTTTGGAAAAGATAAGCTCTATTAAAGTCACAAACGCGGCATCGTGTAGTGATTTTTTGATAGCTGTTAAGAAGACTACGGACTTCATCACAATCCCCCCACGGCTTATCAATGCTCTGGTAAACTACGGCCTGCTCGCCCCATCCGTTAATATTTTTTCCGCTTCCAGTATCCAATACCTAGGTGGCATAGCTGGTACGACAAAACAGCTTGGCGGGTTGGTTGCCATTATCGAAACCGTAAGAGGCTTAAATAAAAAGGTGATCGAACCTACAAAAGTTGGCCAGTCGTTATCTTTAGTAGGTGTCGCTGTTTCCGCCTGCTTTGGTTGGAATGATGCCCGAATGGGACTGGAGATTGTCTCCAATATACTTGGAATGATCAATTTATGGAATTCGCCACCTGCCCAGAAAGCGCCTCCCAATGAGACAATAAGTTCCCCGAATACTCCAAATTCAACGACTTTTGTCTCTTCAGAGAATGACCTCTACAGTCACCTGTTAGGGGCTACCGAGGAACTAATGTTACAGGGGTTCAGCAGTATTTTAAACACTTTGAACTATAGTCCTGACGAGCCAAAAAATGATGAGATATCCATTAGAATGATGTTATCGGTTGATATTGCTGCGCAACAGGCGGAATACAAATCCTATCTTAACGATGCTCACAACGAATTTCGAATTGCTGAAGTATTAGAAGCCTATCGTAACATTGCATTACCCGACCTGATGTTAAATGGCCTTACTAACAACGAACATATTAACAAAGTGACCGGTCTCGCAGAGCGTTTGCAAGAAAAAATCCACCTTATCAAGCAAGTCAATCAACAAGTTCAACAAGCTGTAGAAGACTACTATACAGCTTCCCATGCTCTGATAACACAGCTAGACCAAATATCAACAAATATCACCCGCAATAAAAAGGATCGTGACTTGGCAAGTCACCTCGTTAGCATTCTCAAAGACCAACAAGCTACGGTTTCTCGCTTAGCACTCCATCTAGGTGCCACGGACGCAGCTAATGGCGGCGATGGACAACACCCACTTGAATTACTTAACCCTGCCGATCGAGAACAGTTATGGCTAACAATTACTAAAAAAACTGACAAAAATAATTTAGTTATTTTTAAAAATATTGTAGACATCTTAACTTAGAATTAGTTTTTATACTATTTCATATTAATATAATATACAAATAATACAAAACACTGTATTGTAAAATCTAAAACGTTTTTAATTGAGGTTTTTTTTAAATGCAGTGTTGTATAACAAATGTTAACATGCTGGACATAAGACAAGAGCCAGGTCTGTTTTGCATAACATCTTTGAGTGCAAAAAAACAAAAGGGCTTACTCCATGCCTTCAAAATTTTTAAAGCCGTTTTTAGTCTAGCCTCACTTTGGCCGTTAGCTAAGGGAGCAAAGGTCTGCTGCTGGAGTGTGCAGTGCTTGCAATTTGCATCCATAACACCTCCCAAGAAACTTTTCGAAAAGTTTGTCTTTAATGAAATTGATGTCGCATCTTGGAAAGGATTCCTTAAGTCACTTAGTGCGTATATCCTCGATTTGAAAAAAGCGGCCGACTGTGTCTCTGTACCTCCGAGTTTACTAAGCGCTCTATCAAAAATAAACTCTCGTTTGCAATTTATAAATATAATTTTAAGACCTTCCACATTGGATTATATTCGATGTGTATCAGATAGTACAAAGAAGCTATGTGGAATTGCCTCCCTAATTAACCTTATTTACTGTGTTAAGGAAGGCAATGTATACTCAATCGCATTGTTACAACACGTAGCCAACATAGGCATAGCAACGGCCTGTATCTTTGGCCAAAATGAAATACAGTGGTCGTGTGAAATAATATCCAATACCCTGGGAATTGTTACTTTATTACAACCGGGCGGCTAACAATACTTACGCCTTTATTTATGCCGCTTCGGCGATAACGAAGCGGCGCTATAACGTGTAATAAGGACCCTGGGTCTTAGGAATTTTTTCATCCCTCCCATACCGAACTCAGTTATATCCAATATTCCATTTATTAGTTCACACTTAATTAGTTAAATTTTAATTTAATTTGTGCTACAATAATTATAGGAAGAATTTTGAATATCGCATATTAACTTTGCGTTCTTTGAATCAGGGTATTGTCTGGCACCAATCTCGCATACTGGGTCCCTGATACTAAGAGGGAGACCGAAAGGAGCGAAAATGAGTTCACCTATTTACGGGGGATATCCTATCTATGTGCCGCCATCGGATTATACGACGGGCGCCAATGCGGCTTCTTCCGCAGCCGATAACATAACCTCAAATGATGACCAGTTAAGCATCAACGAATTCTTTGGAACAAGTTCAGCGGCTACTCTGGACTTAGCACATAGTCTCCATGGCCTCGCCGCGAGTGATAGAGAACTGTTCTCTCACTATTTACGTGACATGCTCGGGCAGATGGATTCTTTGTTCACAATGTATAACGATCTTATGACCTCTTGGGTCTCCTTTAGCACTATCAATACAATTCAAGCGGATGCCGGAATTACGGCGATTAACAACGAAGCTACAGCAGCAAATCCTTCCATCACCACAGCGCAAACAAGCGCCAATAACCTTAATACCGCTACCGATACTTATAATGCTGAGGCTGATAGTTTCAACGCGCAGTACGACGCTGGCTTTGCGAATAATGTAGCGCGTGATGCGGCCATTACGCAGTATAACTTGGCTGTAGACAATTACAACAACTCAGCCACAGCCTATAACAACGATGCAAATGCCGCGAATGTCTATATTCAGAATTACAACGATGAGATCGATAATTATAACTCAACCACACTAGTTCAAACGAATGCTGATATCGATTCTGAGAACATCACTAGAGCAGGCCAGGGATTACCACCATTACCTCATCAGCCCCCTCTGGCGCACGCAGATCTTCTTGTTATCGTACCGTTACAAAGTCATTTACCCTACGCGGACCCTACTGGACATGTACCCACAGCGACTAAAGTATCTACGCCTGCAGTGATCATCGAATACCCTCTACCAAGTACTTTACAGTTCACAGAAAATTTTTTAGATCCTTCCTACACACCATTTGCCGCCAATACCTTCTTTTATGCGGCGGCACTCAAGCGCTTATTTCGTCTTATTAACAAAGATGCAGGACAGGTACCGATAACGTTGCAAAGCATCGTGCGTCCTGAATCTATCATCGATCGTCGAGAAGCGGATTCCGCTGCTACGCTAGGTGCCGGAGGGATAGGGTCTAGTGGATTAGCCATGGGATTGGATCACCCGGCTCTTGCACGAGTCTTTTCAGACAGCTTAGTAAGTCAGTACTTTAATGGCTTTAACATAGCCACTACAAATCAAGTAAGGCAGACTCTATTCGCCTTTACTATCGCTACTCTTACTCAAGGGGCGTTGATGGGAGCTCTTCCCGGAGTGAACGCCTATATTCAGCAAGGCGATGCTATTACAAATGGAAGTCGCATAGCGAATTCGATCGGAACTATCGATGCAGTGTTAGGCACATTGCGCGATGATGCCCTTAAGCAGCCTATTGATACTGTAGTGAATTCAGCGACGCAATTAAAAGACCTCAAGGAAGACGATAGGGCAAAATTAAGCAGTGGATTACAGGCTGCTGTTTCAACAGCTTTGCTTAAGCTGAGTTTAGGAAGTCTTATAGAAGAAAGCAAAACCCCTGGTTTGGTGAAGGTAGTCGATGGCGCATTGATTCAGGCTAGCCCGGAAAACGCTAATGATCGCTTTACTCCAGTCAAAACCGGATTAGAAGATCTCAGCAACACATACGGGTCTGCGTCGGTAGCGGAGTTATTGGGTCAATACTTAAATGGACTCCTGGGTTCCAATAAGGACATTACACGTCCCCAATCCCCCCTGATAGCCAAAGCCGTAGCAGATCGTATATCGAGTCCTTCGGCCCCGGACAGTTACTCAGCATTAAATGAGATTGTTAAAGAAGAAATTAACAAGGTATTGGGACCTAATGCAAACCCGGCTGTATTAGACGAAATTGCGAGAACTTTGTCTAATGGGGCCTCGCAGTTTTCATTGGCTGGTTCAGCGAGAAAAGAGTTACTAGGAAACACCATTTCTCAAGTGGGACCTACTAGTGCAGAGCATTTGACAGACCAAGCGATCATCAGCCTCTTTGGTTTTTCACCTAATTTCAACCAAAATTCGATTATAGAACGCCCAAAAGAGAGTGGTGGATCGGATAGCCTCCTGAATTCCCTAACCGACAGTGCTCGGGAGCTTTATAGCAACGACAACAAAAAATTTATCGAGATCGTAGACAGGAGTTTTGAGACTACTCAAGAAGATTTCACCAGTTTGGGCGCTTTCCTGCGTGAAGTGATTGACCCTGGACAAACCTTGGTCGGCCTGATGTACGAAGGACGTAAAGGTAGTGCCTTTGAACGTGGTTCCACAGACATTAAGTTAGGTTAAATTGAATTTTTTAAGTAAATAATTTATAATAATCGTGTGGAGGAAGGTTTACAACTACATCTCAACTAATTTGCATTCTTATTTCAACGGGACCGACTGCGACTTTTCCTTCGTTCAATGTTTAACTGCTAGGACTTGATCCTCCCAGAGCTAGCAGTGAAAGAGGAGAAAATACTATGGCTATTATCGTAGCAGGCATAGGCCTTGTACAGACTGAGCTAACGCACACCGATACAGTGGTAGTGCAAGCCTATACAGCGCAAATTAACACTCTTCAATATATTCTAGGTAAAGATTCCAGCACCATCACTGCTGCCGATGCCGCTGCCGTGGGCCAGGCAATCACTAATTTACAGAGCTTGGCTCAGTCAGGCATTCCTGTCACCCATACAGGCCCGAATGGGACTCCTCAAACGTTGACCTATCGCTTCACGCAGGACATGGCACGACAATCCGACTTGGTCATTCGCTCTATGATGGCCGCAGGAATTGTTCCTGGATCAACCCCCACCGTGAACCAGATTAAAGCTTGGCAAGATCTTGGCGTTGAGGGCATCAACCTTGTAGTCAATCGCGCCCAAATGGCGGACGAGACAAATCGCTCGTTGCAAGCGCTGATTGAAACGGAATACATCCGCACCGGTAATGACGTACTGGCAGAACAACTTGAAGCTCTAAACATTGCGATGAGCGCCACAAAAAAAATTATCGAAACCCTCACGGACATTCAAAGCATCCGTAACTTGCTTAAGCCAGAGAATCGCTCTGCGATCAACTTAAGTGCCTTGCCTTCCGGCAACCTTCAAGCTGCACAAGAAGCATACAACCAGGCTGCCAGTGCTGCGTATGGTCAACCGATCAGTCCAGTGGTCGATTATGGCAACCGTAACGTACAAGATGTGATTGGGCAAATGTTGAAGGACCGAGCAACACTTGCTCAGCAGTTGTCGGAACTCGATAGGATTCAACCCCCTACACTCGACTCCACCGGTATGGCAATTCGCGACCCCAACACATTACAAGGAAAGATTTCGGGTGTGCTGAGCGATATGACGTTCTACTGGAGCGGTGGAACAATGGACAGCTCGATCACTCAATCTGGCCTGGAAGCTTGGCTGATAGACAACTTGGATAAACACTTACCGAAGGACTCCCCTAGTGTCGTGGGTCTAGCGGGTAAAATCCAGCAAACCATTGATGGAGCTATTCAAGCAGCCACGAACTTAAACGATACTCAGAAAGAAGAATTCCGTCGCTATATGTTCGTGTTTGAGGAATTTTATAAATCTGCATCGGCCATGATGAGCCAAATTAACCAGATACTAGCCAGTATGGCACAGAACATTGCAGGTCGCTAATACATAACATTAGTAAACTAAAATATATAATATTATTTATATTTTATTATACAATAGTAATAAAGGCGGAAATGACAACTCTCATTTCCAAATTACCCGCCTTAGACTTATGGAGGTCATAAGAACATGACTAGTCAAAATCCTCCGGCCTTGGACTTAACTGAGCCGGACCAAATCGATTTTCTGTCTAAACTCGATACGAAGAACTTCCTCTTCGATCCGAGCGGACTGACTGCAGCGCAAAGTGGAATTGCATCCCAATTTGGTGGGGTAGCCGGCTTCGATGCGCAATTAAGTGGCTATGGAACAAATATCAGTGATCCAGCCATGCGAAAGGTGTTTCCGCGCACCTGGGAAGACTTCGCTAATGCAGTTGGAGTAAACTCTGGCAACGCCGACACCACTGCGCTTGAACAAGGCTTCTTTGCAGAATATCTGCAGATCCTTCAAATCACGCAAGGAGACTGGCAGGGAGTTGATGCCAATACACTGCAAACTCAATTTCAGGAAGCATTCACCTCGTTTCTAGAAGAATTCACATTCAACATAGATAAAAACACCGATGGAACACCAGGACCAACTGATGGTGCTGCAGGGCCTACTGCCTATTTTTTGGAGCAATGGCATAAGTGGATGACCGTTTTTGCCCTGAATCAGACCAGTCTGGCGGAGGGTAATTACGCTAACCTTTCTGTCTTTGAGCAGATCTTCCGCGCCTTCTTCCCGAATGGAACGCAAGAAGATTTCATTACCATGCGCAACCAGATGATGCAAGACATTCGGGATGACCATGAAATAGGATTTTTCCTCCCCAGCCATTTTATTGCTAAATGGTATGCGACAGTACAAACAGCGTATTTAAATCCCATTCTTGGCGCCAGTTCAGTAGACCTCACTCACTCCGCCAGAATGAGCATTCTGTGGGTCGTTTTCAAACTGGCTGTGGATATGATTGGATCGCTAGAAAAGCTATCTACTGTCATAGCTGGAAGGCTAAACTTCCTGACCAGCTATCAAAAAGCCTATACCGACTTAATGGCTGAGATCCCTGTATTCACGAAAGGGGATGGATCGGTCTTTGGTGGTACTGACGAATCGTCCGCTTCAGCTCGTCAGGATTTGAACCCCAAGAACCAAACACTTACTCAAAACCTGCAGTCCTATCGAGACCTAATTGGGGACCAAGCTAAGCAAATTCAATCGAACTTAAACCAATTAAACGAATCTGTGAATCAACAAGCTAGTTTGGCGGATTCCATACTTCAGCAAATGGAAACGATACTTCAAGGTATTTTCCGATAACAGAGGTTTAGTAATGACTAAAAGCTACATGAAAAAAAAATCCAAAACCAGAGAAAGAAGCGATTATAGACTAGAAGTGAATATAGAGGAGGAGCCAATGGCGGGACCAATCGGACGAAATAAGCCAAGCAAAGAAGATATGGAGCGGATGGAAAAGGATATTTTCGAAAGAAATATTCTACCTAAAGATGCGATTGGAATCCCTGAAAACGTCATGGAAGGGATTTATGCCCATGCCTATCGCCTCTATAACTCGGGACGCTATAGCGATTCCGCACAACTTTTCCGCCTTTTGGTGATGCTCAATGCCATTGAACCCAAGTATGTCATGGGTTTGGCCGCATGCCATCATCTAATGGGGCAATTTGACAATGCACTGATGACATATGCCATCGTGGCATCGTTAAATGATACAGATCCAATGCCAAACTATCACTCTGCAGACTGCTACCTACAGCTGGGAATGCAAGAATCCGGATTGGAGCAAATGCAAGCAGCTTTAACTAAATGTACTGACGACCCACATCACACCGCACTAAAGAACCGAATCATCGTGACCATTGGTGCTTTAGTAAAACAAATTGCGGACAAAAGACATAAAAGTGAAGCAGGAGAAAAAGAAATACAGCCTCAAGCAAAGGCTGAGAGTACACAAAAATAACTGAGAGGAAATCCTGAATGCCTGGATCCATACCCATTGGTGGCGGTGTCGACGGGCCCCTATATGCGGATTACCAAGACGTAACCGACCAACATCAAGTAGCTGGGGCTGCCAATGCTGTGCGCGAGAAGCTTAATCTCCTATCGGACTCGTTGGTACTTGATATCAACAAATTTTCGGGGGATTTGAAGTTATACTTTGCAAAAGCGAACGCACCGATACTACCTCCAATGATTAAACTTCGCACAAGTGGTCCTTTAGAGACGACTTTGAGCACGCTCGAAGACGTTCAGAAGGAATTTATGCGTTTAATCGAAATGCTCCCACCCAAGCTGCGAGTGGCCCTACTTAAAAACATGATGCTCCCTAAAGACAAGCGCGACCCTGAACTCAATGGCTTGGAGAAAACCCTTCAAGATCATGCAAAAGCAACACTATGGGCCCGCGCAATCGTTGCACGCTTCCGACGTGGAAGCGGAGAAGACGAAGAAGACAAGGAAGAACGTCATGGCATTTACTCAGCCGAAGAAGAGGAAGAACTCCTCCCTCCAGGAACAGAGATCCCTGAAACCAAATATGTCCCCATAGGCCGCCTAGATCCCTACGAGATGACTCAGGATCAGATCACCAAACAAATTCAAGCCAACACAGTCTTTGTTCTAGAAACACAATTAGGCATCCTAAAAATCCACTTGGCATCACTAGACGACGATGATCCAGCCAAAGCTCTTCTAAAAGAATTTCCCCGCGTCATTGCCAAGATGATTCGCCAATCGAAGACCTTTGTGAATGTATGCAATCTCTTAGACCACGAAAAAGCGCAAAAAGTATCGATAGGCTTAGAGAAAATTGATTTTTCCATAGTGCAGGAACAGCGTCTCCTACTTGATAAGGCACAACGTTATGCGATTGACGGTCCTAGTACAGCTGTTGTCAGTTTTGCCACTGCTATGCTAGGAATAGCTGTCATCGGATGTCAATTACTGAGAAGCAAGTGCTCCCTCTCTGCCCTATTCACAGAAGGCACATCACTATTACTCGGTTTTCTACTGACCTATTCACCTGTTGCCGGAGAAGCCCTAATCGGTCTGAAGGATAATCTAGGCAAAGGTTTCCAGGCCATTGGAGTACCGAATGGACCACTGCAAATTCTTCAAATATTGCTATTGGTTGCAGCTCCTAGCTTATTGATGGTATCGCTAGAAGACACAATTCCTGTGTTAGCAGCGTATAATTCAAATACTGCAAAAGACATCCACGAAGCCCTTGAAAGCACCATCCCAGACGACGATGAAAAGCACAGCGGTGAAGAAGAATTCAACCGCATGGCACGCGAATCTGCTGTGCGACTGGCTGCCTGGACCAATACCATCTCTGAACTCTCCTACCCTGCTGCTAAAACAATTTTTAAGAATATTTCGAAGGAAAACAAGTCATTTGACTTGGAAGCGACTTGCGTCCAACTTACCATGCAGCTAGCAGGATTGCTAACGGGTTCTCAATTATTTGAACGAGCTGGAGATCAGGCTAAAGCATTGTTTGCGTCCATGACCACTCCATTCTTACAAGATCGCATGGAAAAATTTCAGGAGCTCATCGACAAAGGGCTAGTGAAGCCTTCAGTTGCGGAACTCCTCAATAGCCTTAGGTTATCTGAACTCACTTTTGAAGGAACAAATTTCTTCGAACATCTTGCCGCTCGTGAACAAGCGCTAGAAGCTCTGGGTATACGCTTAAACGAACTGCGACAAGCTGGCGAAGATCTCGTGCAATTGGCCGCATTTTTTGCACTATCTCAGAATCTAATAGGAGCCCAGCGACGAGTCGTAGCTCCAAGTGTCAACGTGTTTGCATAGGAGGCACAAATGGTCAATGTAGATGATATGAGTGAAGCTATTAACAGAATTGGAATAGATGCCTCAGACGAGCTAGCGCCCGCTATAGACACCATTGTAGATAATATCGTCAACAAAAACATGATGCCGATGGATGCCATGGGCGTAGATCATAGAACAGTTGAGGCTCTTTATATTCAGGCTGTACACTTCTACAATACAGCACAATATCGAGAAGCTGCCCGCGCCTTCAACGCTCTCATAGTTCTCGACGCCATTGAACCAAAATTCCACATCGGCTTAGGTGCGTCTTACCAAATGCTGGGCGAATATGAAAACGCCCTCACAGTCTATGGGGCAGTTGGGATCTTTGATCCCGAAAATCCCGTGCCGCACTACCACGCCTCAGACTGCTATCTCAAGCAAGATCTTATACCAGCAGCGATTGCGGAAATGCAAATAGCAGTCGAATTATGTGGCGACCAAGCTCAATATGCGATGATGAAAGACAGGTGTCTTGTAGCCATGAAAAGCTACCAAGATAAAGGGAAGGGCAAAGAACAACCCTCAACAACACCAGGGCTAAAAAAATAATAAAGAACGAGGGAAGGAGGTAATAGTATGTGCAGTTCACCTATAGGTGGCGGAGGGATGCCAAGTGACTTCGACTTCAGTATGTTCTTAGAGGGACCTGATGACCCTTCAGAAACCACAGCAGCACAAGCGACCGCTGGATTGCAAGCTCCAAAAGATACGCTTGAGGATGATGTCGGCCTGCGTGCATCCAATGAAGCTGCCTCAGCTCAACCCTACGAAGCTGCTGCCGGTAAACCAGATCTTTCTCCTACAATTAAACTCCCCAAATCCGACGCGCCTCCAACCTCTGTAACCAGCACAGAAGATCAAAAAGCCGCGCAGTTTTCCAAAGAACTGGAGAAATTACCTCCAGGACTACGTCAAGAACTATTGAAAGATATGGCTAAACCCGAAGGAGAACGCGACCCCGAACTAGTAGCCCTAGAAGGCTCCATGAACATGACTGCAGGAACAACAGTCTTCGCTCAGCAAGTACAAGCACTACCCGAATCTCAAGGTCAACCAAGCGTAGAGGGTAGTCCCGAAGCATCAGCTGGCCCAACTAAGGGCCCTGGCGAAAACGGTAAAGAGCAGCCTGCTGGAGAGGTAAAAGGCGATATTAACGCCCTTTTAAGCAAAGAAACGCTAAGTCCAGAAGACATTGCCACCATCAATAAAATGGTCGCATCTGGTGAAATACCAGCCAAAGATATGGCTGTAATCAACCAAAAACTTCAACAAGCCGGACAAGCGCCTATTAATGTTCAGGTGGGGCAACTAGGCGACCTAAGCCAATTGTTAGGTCCAGCACCCGGATTACCCATCGGTAAAATTGATCCAACAACAATGACTCCCGACGAAATGGTCATGCAAATGAAGGCTAATGGCCTTCAAGTTGCCAAAAATCAAGCCCGCGTATTGGATGCCCAAGCCAAGGCTGAGCCTGAAGGGGCCGCTAAAGGCAGTTTAATGGAGTACCTGCAGTATATCACTAAGGTTATCACCGACATCCAAAAAATGTTGGGTGAACTAACCTCTATGGATGCTCAGCGTGCTCAAAAAGCTGTCCTAGGTCAGAAGGCTGTCATGGAAGCCAAAATGGACACAGCCATGAAAGCGCTGGAAAAAGCTAAAACCATGCGCGCAATAGGAAAGTTGATTGAGACCGTCGCCAAAGTCATCGGCCCTATCATCGCTGTCGTCTGCCTGGTTCTAGCCATTATCTCTGGTGGTACATTAGCCATTCTACTTGCTGTAGTCATGCTCGTCATTGCTCTAGCAGCCTCCCTTACCACCATCATCGATGATATGATGAAAAAGGTCATGGAGATGGTAATGGGTATGTTCAAATCCATGGGTCTTTCGGAGGATCAGGCTCTGATTGCTACCATGCTACTGATGATCATTGCCTGCATCGTAATGATGGTTGTCGCCCAAGGTGCAGCCGCATCTTCAATCTCCGCAGCCGCGGGCCAGGCCGCAACTCAGGCAACCAACCAAGCGACTCAGCAAGTAACCAAACAGCTAGCTAGTGTAGTACCCAAAATGATCGCTGGACAGGTTGGTATGCTGGTCATTGGCCATAATAACGTCATTCAAAAGGGTATGAAACCCCTCTTGAAAGCTATGGGTTTTGATGAAAAAACAGCAGACATGATCGCCATGTTGTGCCAAATGCTAGCTATGCTTGCGGTTGGCATCTACTCTGCAGGTGGTCTAGCGGGTGTGGTCGGTATTGCAGACTCCGCCGGTGCTGCAGGCATGAAGTCTGTTCAAACAATCGTTGAGACACTCCAAAAAGCCATGACAGCAATTGAAGGAATAGCCTCTGCCATCACCGCTGTAGGCAAACTCAATCTAGCTAAATTGAAACTCGAAAAAGCTAGCCTTGATGCCGACTTGAAAGAGCTCGATGCGCTATTAAAAGGAATGGGCGTCGATCGTGAAGCTCGTGATAAAAGCATAAAGGCGATCACTGACGAATCAACCCAATTTGGGCAATTATTTACTAATATTATTTCAAGTCGTGAAAAAATACTTAGCAACACATTCATTTAATAATAAACAAAATAGGGCATCTGAAAATGACATCCGCGAAAAAGTCCGCCCTATTAAATCGGAGGTAGCGTTATGGATCCTAATGTAACTAGTCAGCAATACACTGACGCAAGCCTGGGCGCGCAGCAATCGCAAGCGGCGCAGCAAGCCGATGCCTCGACTCAAGCGCAGGCCACCCAGAACATACAAGGAACGATGTACCAAGACAGCATCCAGCAAGGAGGGGGCGCGCATACCAATGCATCAGCTAGTGCCTCTGGACGTCCCAACCTTAGCCCCCCTGCAAGTGATGCACACGCCGACCCCGGCTCTTGGTTGAATGGAGCTAGTCTCGGTGCTCAATTAGCCATCATGGAGTTAGCTCCCCAGTTGGCAAAGCTTGCCGCCCAAGAAAAGCAACTGAATACCAAGGTTGGAGAAGCCAAAATGGACTTTTCCAAAGACGAACAAGCAGCCATCCTCGCCGCAGGCGCTGCCGATGCCGTAAAAGAGCTCGCAGGAGCAGCCGCAGCGGGATTAGGTGCAGGAGCATCAGCTGCCAACATCGCGAGATCTGTTAAAATCGAAGGGACGCGCGACAAAGCACTCGCCGATTTGGATGCTGGTGCCCCACAAGCCTTTCAAGGTAGAAGCACTCAGGCGCAAGCATACGAGCATCACAAAGTAGAAGCTGCCAAACTCGATGCAAATAAAGGAATCGATCCTAATCTTAGTGCCGGGGATAAGGCTCAGGTAAGAACAGAGAGAATGAACGCAAAAGAACAAGCTCAAATGACCGATCACTTAGATAAACAAGCTTCCGCTAAGGACGCAATTAGACAAGACATTCAAGCTAAGCACATGGGTGAGCGGCAAAAAATCGAAGCTTCTATGACATTAGTTCAGGAAGGTTCAAGAGCCGTGTCAGGTGTGATCGGTGCAGGCGGAACGATGATGTCCGCTATTGAACAAGCCGAACGGTCCTCTGCGAATACAGCAGGGCAGATGATGGATTCTTGGATGGACGGCATTGGCAAGGCAGCACAAAAAGCAGAAGATGATTGCGCTGCAGCTCTGGAACTGTTAAAAAATCTGAGCCCACGCATATCCTTTGACGGCAAAGGATAACCTACAACGCGTTATATTTGGCGGTGCCTGTCCTCAGGCACCGCAATTTGAACGTTCTACTGGAGACGTTGGCAGACAAGAGAAGTTAATTAGATCCATATCGCGGAAGCGATAAAAGTGGGAAGCCCCGCATGAAGCGTAGGGCCGTTAGGCCTGAAGCGGAATGTGGGGTAAGGCAATACCAAAATATCGAGTCGCGGAAGCGACGACAGGAAGGAAATCATGTAGTACTAAGGCTGCTTTGGGGAAGTGGCGCTACATGTTCTGTTACACGTTGTAGCGCCGCTTCGCCGAAGCGGCATTAACCAAAAGCTATTTTTTTTTGATACCATTAGGAATGAAATGATCCTTACGCTGTCTGATAAGTCTACCTGAAGTTGCAGGGCCCTATCATTAAAAATACTTTACAGAGAATTTTTAGGCTAGACGTCACCAACAATCTGACTTGAGGGATAAACTGTATCTACAGCGCTCAGGCCACTGTTGTTACATTTCAACAACAGTTCTTCAAGTTGCTGAGCGGAATATTTCTTTTTCATACAGAACCTCCTTAAGTGCGTTTAAGGAGGACTATGCTCAACAGGCGCTTTGCAAAAAATATGGGTCTATTTGACGCTTACATATAAAAAAGAATATCATTCATAAAATCCATTAACGAATGAGAGCCTGGTAATGTGCCATTCGGTGAGGTAGCGGGGTGAAAGTGCGGACGAGTATGATCCCGCCGTCCATGAGTAGTTACATCAGTACGTCCGCTTCTCAAGAACTGAGGTTACTGAATTTTGTTCAACGGATCATCCGCATCATTTTCAAGGAGTTCTACAAGCTTCCATAGTTCGGCTTCCGTATAGGAAAATTCCGCACCCAGGTCCATCATGGCTAGTGAGTCTATAATCGCGTCTATTTCTTCAGTAGTGCGGTAAAAATGGTCATTATACATTCGATCAGCCCATTTGGCTATTTGTTCAATACTGGATGAGTTTAAAAGACTCTCACGTAATTTTCTTCCCAATTCTCGTTTAGAAAGACTTATCATATTATTTCGCTTCCAATAGGTGCATAGTAGGGACTAGCTTTTTTATGAAGGATTATTGAATATATCGCTGCTATTAGAACCAACCACTATGGGATGAAGCCAAATAGCAATCAATTCTTTATCCTTGAGCGTTGCAACACAGTTTGGCGCAAATTCGACCATTCTCATGTCAACGGTGGAGGGGTCTCCAAGACAAACCCAATGATGTTCTTTATTTAAAAAAACAGGCCAATTCCTGTTTAGTTCTAAGGATATCCCAGGAATGAGTTCCTTATCAAAACAGGCCTTTAAAGAATTTGTCGAGAAACCGGCCGGATATTCACTAACTTCCTTATAGTGGATGAGAGGGCAATATCCAATTACACCAAGCAGAATCCCTTCAAAGTCTAAGGTGAGTTCTAAAAAATTAATCAGGATAGCAGTGTGCGAATGTTCTGTGAAGGGTTCGGGACGAAACGAGTATTCATCCGTATCATATACGAGAGTAAACTGTTCATTATTCTTGTTTTTTTGGATAATAAATTCCATGAAACCTATCTAAAGTTAAAGTGAAGAATAGTTTTAGTTTTGGGGTTAATTAACAGCTCATACGAACCATGAGAACCACGAAATATTCCTGGCGCTTGCCAATACATTAAATTGGGTATTCCTTGAGGATCAGGAACTGCTTTCGAACCGTTTATAATTTCCTCTATCAAAAGATTTGATCTCATAAAAGGTCTTTCGAGTCTACCACAATACTTACCTTTCTCAGCTATCGCATAAATATGCCTAAAGGCCATATTATCATCATAGAGCCCTAATTCCCAGCATCATATCTCTTAGTAACGAGACCCTATCATTCATCTTTGCCATTCTTAAATTAATAATTTCAGCAAGGTATGAACCCCGTACACTGTTCTGCTAATTTAGTCCAAACTTGCCGATTAGATCATCAACACGTAATCCCAAGGCATTAGGCTCGCCATTCTCCTGAAAACGATCTGAACACAACACGAATTCCAACCTATCGGTTATTGCCTCAACATCAATATCTGATAAGCTTACTATCCTTCTAGTGCCTCTCGGATGAACCAAAGGTGAATTACTTATTTTTTTAAGTAGTTCATCTGTTAGTAGAAATTGTAAAAGATCGTACTCATCGCCGCTGATCAAAATATTTTTACTACCCATAATCACCTAATGATTAATTAAGCCCCTATTATGCCAAAGGCTATTGCTATTAGAATGGATTTATACACTCCAATTCTGCTTAAAAGATAGCCTAAAGGGATATCTAATCCAATAAAGATAATAGCTTGAGTTGCTTTTAGCCAAGTATAATCTTCTGTTTGCAATCCATATGCTTTACATCGAAGTCGGCAAGAGATAGGTGTTCTACTTGTTGCTTGTTGAGTTTTCTTCTCATGCTTTTTTCTCGAATTCAGCGCGCATATTTGTGTTTTCAATGGTCCAGCGAGTCCACTCACCGTCGATTTTGCTAAAACCACAGATAGAGACGGTAGTGTAACATTCTTTCTGTAAATTCGATCTCAGGGGAAGGATCCAATGAG
>CAYTFC010000053.1:0-21840 GCA_964436955.1 uncultured bacterium
GTATTACACCTACCAATGATCTTGGTAAAGATATTGGCGATCTAAATCAAAAGCTGTCGGATGTCAATAATGCCAATACTAATTTAGCCACGGCCAACAAAGATTTAATAGATTCTCTAAACAACGCATTAGCAGCCGCTAATCTTAAGACATCGGGGGATGCGGTCAATGATATTAAAAATTTAGAGCTGGCTAATACGCAATATCAAGCTGCGAATGAGGGCAAGGGGCCTCAAGAAGCGGTTGAAGATGTTAGACAAAAGCTATTAGGCATTCTTGGGGTTAACGATGAGGGTCAAACTCTGGCGCAATTGATCAAATTGGTAGAAGAATCCACTCAAAATGCGAAACAGACCCTTATTAACACGCAGAACGAGTACAAAAATATTCTAGGCGACGAAAGCGTGAAAGTTACTCCTTCAAATTGGCCTCGTTTATTCGGGCCTACAAAAGAAGAGCTTGATTTTAAAGAACTACAACAGAAACTTCAAAATAAAGTCGATAATGCTAAAAAAGATGTTGATAAGTTAAGAACAGAGCTACTTGCCATACTCAATATTCCTGATAATGGTGAGTCACTGCAGGATTTAGTCAACGCTGTAAATCAGTTGATAGCTAGCAACGGTCAGTCTTCTGGAGCTATTCAGGCTACCAACAATTTAATTCATCAGCGCAATGATCAGATTAGACAAGCTTTACTACGAATTCTTGGAATTTCTGATAATGGCCAATCTGTAGAAGACTTGAGCAGTGCCGTGCAACAAAAGGTGAAAGGCGAAAGTGAGAACGCGGATCAAAAAGTTCAACGTACTAGGGATAGTCTATTAGTGATTCTTGGGATTCCTGATAATGGCCAATCTGTAGAAGACTTGATTAAAGCCGTGCAAGAGAAGGTGAAGGGCGAAAGTGATACAGCGAATCAAACTGTGAATAGCACTAGAGATCGTCTATTAGAGATCCTTGGTGTTACGGATACTGGTCAGTCTGTAGAAGATTTGACTAAAGGTGTACAAAATAAGGTGAAGGGCGAAAGTGATACAGCGAATCAAACTGTGAATAACACTAGAGATCGTCTACTAGATTTCCTGGGTGTTGGGGATACCGGTCAGTCTGTAGGAGATTTGACTAAAGCTGTAGAAAATAAGGTTAATGGCGATAAAACTACAGCGGACGAGACGGTAACAACTACTAGAAATCATTTATTAGGGATCCTTGGTGTTACGGATACTGGTCAGTCTGTAGAAGATTTGGTTAAAGCTGTGCAAGAAAAGGTGAAGGACGAGAGTGATATAGCTAATCAAAAGGTAGCAACCACTAGAGCTCGTCTATTAGAGATTCTTGGTGTTGCAGATACCGGTCAGTCTGTAGAAGATTTGGCTAATGGCGTGCAGGAGAAGGTGAAGGGCGAACGTGATACAGCGAATCAAACTGTGAATAACACTAGAGATCGTCTATTAGATTTCTTGGGTGTTGGGGATACCGGTCAGTCTGTAGAGGATTTGACTAAAGCTATAGAAAGTAAGGTTAATGGTGATAAAACCGCAGCGGATGAGAAGGTAACAACTACTAGAAATCATTTATTAGGGATTTTGGGTGTTGAGGATACCGGTCAGTCTGTAGAGGATTTGACTAAAGCTGTAGAAAATAAAGTTAATGGCGATAAAACTATAGCGGATGAGAAGGTAACAACTATTAGAACTCATTTATTAGGGATTCTGGGTGTTGAGGATACCGGTCAGTCTGTAGAAGATTTGACTCAGGCTGTAGAAAATAAGGTTAATGGCGATAAAATCGCAGCGGATGAGAGGGTGAAAATCACTAGAAATCATTTGTTAGGAATTCTGGGTGTTGGGGATACCGGACAGTCTGTAGAAGACTTAGCTAAGGCTATTCAAAATCAGTTAAATGGTGACCCCAATGATCCTAATAACCTTGGATTAAAGAGCCAAAACTCAGCGCTCCAAAAAAACATAGAAAACTTAGATGCGGAGTTAAAAAAAGCGCAACATGAGCTGAGCACGACCAACACAAATTCTGGGACTCGTATTAAAGAATTGGAACTTAGAATCAAAGAATTGGAGGAGCAAATAAGGGCTTTGACTGAGAGCCTCCAGCCTTCTGAACAGCCTGTGAAGCCAGTTAATCCTCAGGAAGGTCAGTCTGGACAGATAGAGACCAAGGGGCAGGAGAATAATGGTAGTGCTACTCAGGAAGCGAAATTGGATGCGTTACGAGACAGTGGATGGAAACAATATCAAGAAATTTATAACAAATATCCTTTAGTAAAAGATTTTTGGGCCAACGATTTTGATGTGAAATATGCTGAAAAGAATTCTGATTTTAAAGACTTAAAGACTAGTGGATTTAAACCGTATTATCCCGTTGCACGGGGTGGTGGTCAAACAAATTATGTGTATGGGAAGGCATATCCTCCTAAGCTTTTAGAGGAGATAGAAAAGTACGCTCGCGATAAAAACTTATCCCCACAAGAGGTATATAACCAGTTTAGGCAATTTGCTAGAGAAGTTCTTGAGATAAGCGATGGAGTTTCTCTAACCGTAGCAGCCGTTGCTGGACCTTATGAGACTGTCGTAAAAAAATATGACATGCAGTTTAGGAACGGCTCACAATGGTGGGAACAGCTTTGTGGATCAAACTATTGTGGCGATAAGTGGAGTGATCTTTATTTAGTCTTACAAAGGGCTTTTAATACTGTTAAGGCTCTCCAAGACGTACGTGAGTCAGTTGCTCCGCCCGTACCTGAACCTGAGCAACAACTCCTTAGTCAAGAAGAGCAGAAAAACAAGGCTAAAATTGATAAAGCATTAGCTGAAAAATTGGATGTGTTACGACATAGTGGATTGAAGGAATATCAGAGCCTTTATAAAAAGTATCCTTTAGTAGAAAGATTTTGGATACAAAATTTCGACACGATATATGCAGCTCGAAACTCTCAATTTAGTGGTAAAAATGATAGTGGATTTAAGCCCTACTATTTTATTCTACAAAATGGTAGGCAAGTAAATAACGTATTTAGTACGCAGTATACTGCTGAATTATTGTCGAAAATACAAGATTATGCAGAAGCACAACCAGAGGGAAAGGAAAGGATAATTAACCAATTTAAGGATTTTTCAAGAGAAATTCTTAAAATGAGCAACTCAGTATCTTTAAACACAGAAAGTGCTTATAAATTCTATATGACTGCTCTAAATACATATGAAATGCAGTTTAAATGGTCCGATCCCCAATGGTGGGGAGAGTCTTGTGGAGACATTGCCTGTGGAGATAAATGGGATTCCCTTTATTTGGTTTTAGAAAGGGCCTTTGAGACTATTAAGGCCTTCGCCTCTGCTCCCAAAGCAAATAATTATGGAGTAAACGAAAATGCAACTGATTGTGACAAGTTAGAATCTGTGTTGCACAATCTAGATCAAATAATGGTTAAAAATGAGAGATTAAGAGATTTTCTAAAAGATAGCGCAGATAAATTTAATAACCAGACTCCAGTGAATGATTTTGATGCCCTTATTGTCACTTGGTCTCGAACCCGCGGGTATACTGATTGGGAGGGATGGGCAGACTATAGTCTCTATAATGTTACCGGCAAAGTGTTTGCATGGAGTTTGAAAGCAAACTTTACTAACTTAGTAGATTCGCTGCTTGCGGATCAGTATGCTCAAATAAATAGGGGAGGAGCTAAGAATCTTAGGGGCTATACGATAAATGCCTTAAACCAGTGGGGTAACGAAGTGGACGAACTTTTAAAAAGCAATTGCAATAAGGATACAGCCAATAAAGTACGTGCACTGAAAGCTCAAATTATGCCACTAATCAAGCTAGGGTTGGAAAGTTCCTATTTTGGGACAAGGTATTATAACTACCCAAGCAGCTCCTCATAGCCCGCCTTGGCCAAGGGCTTAGTAGCATTAAGACCGACTTTGTGCGATACCACGCGCGGTCCAAACTCACCATTTCAGGCTGCGCGTGGTATACCTACGACCCTGATTGCTACCAAAACTTGCCGCATAAGTCTTGAATTTGATCAGCTGCTATGGATTGCTTTTTGACAAGGAAAGATCCTTGTCTTCAAATCAATCCTACGCATCTGAATTCAAATTCAATGACTTGTGCGGCAAGTTTTGGTAGTAATCAGGGTCTACGCCAATTCATTCGCCCTCGTTCGTGGCGCCTTGTGCGCGTTTCTTTTTACAGACTCTTTATCGAATTAGAAATCGCTTTTTTATCACTTTTTAGTTTTATAAATATTTAATTCACTTATCAGTATAGTTTGTTATATGATTTAATGTGTTTGCATTCTCGTGTATGTATTTAATCGGAAAATTCTCATTTTTTTGTTAATGTAAAATAAACAACACTTAACTATTTTTGTATTAATAGCGTTATTGATTTAAATTAGTTTGTGTGATATGCTAATTTAATAATTATGTTTAATAAAGGTGTATTGGTATGGTTCGCGGTGTAGATGCTTTTAGGAGTTTTTGTACGTCGATCTGTAATGATTTTTTGGATAGTGCTCCCGATTTGACGCATATTCGTAGATATGCTGATATTAGAACAATAGTTGAAGGTGCTTTTATTCAGCAAAATCGAAAACTGCCTGATTTAGAAAAATTAAGGAAAGAATATAATAGATCTCAAAAAGAATGCGTTAGTATAAACAGTGATTATGCAGTTAGTAATTATAATGTTGTTGAAGAGGAACAAGATGAGCTGCCTGGTAGCATGGGGATAACTGAAGATCACGTGTCAGACACCAATAGCGGTGGTGTCCCGATAGAGAGTCCTTCCCAAAAATTGTTAATAAAAAAGGGCCATAGAAAAACTAAAACTTATAATATAGAAAATGAATTAGATGTTAAGGATACATTTCGCTCCATCGACATATTAAAATCAATTGTTGGTAAAGTAGGCCCGTTTATTTCGTTGATAGGCGTCGTGCGTGGGATTCAAACGGGCTTCGTGAGAAGAGCGGGAGCTGGGATAGCAGCTGAGAAAGTATATATGCATATTTGTAGGGACTGGTCGACATCAGCATCTATTTTAGCGACGGTTAACATGCTTAGTGCTGGCCTTATTCTTCTAACGATTACGGACCTGGTGGGGTCAACGCTTGCTGAAGCGCTTCACCAATATAAAAACCGTGAATATGATGATCCGGATAAGACATGGTTTGGGTGTGTTGTCGATGCGTCTCATATTAAAGAATATCAATTTTGCGTTGGTGCTTGGACCAAGGCATTGGCTTCAATAAGTTTGTTAGTGACGGGTGCCTATTGTGATTCGGCAGGTGCTAGCATAATGTCTGCAGCTGCTTTGGGCTTGTGTATCAGTGGTGGAAGTAGTTTTGGATCGGATGCGCTAAGTTTAATTTCTACGATATCTGGTGTGGCTTTTGGATTGGTTAGTACATGGACTGTTTCTGATTTCGTTTATGTCTGTCAGTCTGAAGCAAGTACTATCAATGCCATCGTCATTGCGGGAGGTATCTGCGCAGCCGCTTATATTGCCGTAAAGTCAATGCAGGTATATTTCATGGATGATACTAGAGAGGCCTCGGAATCGGCAGCAGTAAGTTATTGTGATCGATCAAATCCTCCCAAAAATATCTACCACATACCAGCCAATTTACCCGAAGGTGAAGCAAAGGCTCTTGTAGCACAATGGTCGGATCCCCTTTATAAATTCAGATAGCTCTTTTGTTAAATAGTACATGGCAATATTCTTATGGTGCTGCTGGCTAGTTAGGTCAGCAGCACCTCTTTTTATTGGATGTTTATGCAATGGTTTTTTTTGTTTTTCGTATTCGTATGTGGGGCGTGTGGTACGCGTTCTCAGGCAGACTTTCAAGAAAATGGCCAAAGGATTGCGTCACAGCTAACGCGTGAACTACAGAAGGTGCATTCACGCGAAGAATTGCTTGGGGTATCTCAGAAGTTAACGAAGCTCTTTGATGATTTAGTTGATGTGATGATTGCAGCACGCCAAGCTCAGCAGCAACAGCCTTGGGAAGAGATTCCAGAGCTTTCTCGCAGTGCTGAGCAGGTGAATGTACGTTTGCAGATTGAGTTGCAGAGGGTATGTCATCTCGACGGTGGTCGTGAGATCATAGAAAAGTGCCAAGAGAGTGGCCTTAATCGTTTAGATGCTTTTGAGAAGCAGTTGGCCAAGAAAAAGTGGTAGAAAAAAGTTGTTAAGTGGAAGCTGTGTGAATCGCGAAGCGTGTGATGCAGCCTCGCCGAGGCAGCTAAGGGTTGTAACACAGACTCTTCCGCTATTGTTAGGATAGATTTGTCTGCCTCGGCGAGGCAGACCCACAAGGAAAAGGCAGCTGTTGTGGGGTTGTGGGGATGGGTCTTGTCTGCCTCGGCGAGGCAGACCCACAAGGAAAAGGCAGCTGTTGTGGGGTTGTGGGGATGGGTCTTGTCTGCCTCGGCGAGGCAGTCCCACGAATAAGGCTGCAGTGGACTTAGTTTAGGTTGTCTTCAAAGACTTTTTTGTGGTTCTCTAAGTGGTTATGGTCGGTTAACTCATCTATATGAATGGGGGCGGCTGTAATATAGCCTCGCTTGAGCCAGTAAATGTCACTTTCTTCATGTTCATCAAACTCTACGACTCGTGACCCTAACCAATAATAGGCGTTGCCTTCACTTGGGTGCGCGCGTTGGTCGGGTTGCTCTCCCCAAAATTGCCTTCCTTGCCGGGTTAACTTAATGCCTTTGTAGTCTTCTTCATAGCGGGGGAAATTAACGTTTAAGAGGGTGCCTCTGGGTAGCGGGTGCTTTAATACGTGCGCTACGATACTGGAAACATGGGGTTCTGTAGGGGCATAAATGGGTTTCTCATAATCCAATGTTGAAAAGGCTATTCCAGGTACTCCATGCAAAATGCCTTCAATCACTCCTGCGACTGTTCCACTATACAGGATATTGCGGCCTGCATTGGATCCGCGATTAATGCCTGCAACTATGAGGTCTGGAGGGTTGTCAGTAAGGTAATGCGAGGCTAGTTTGACGCTGTCCACTGGTGTTCCGGTGACTGCCCATGCGGATGTGTTTTCCGGCCAATCGACGGGCAATAGTTGCAGCGGCATGCGTGTGGTAATGGACATTCCAACGGAGGATTGCTCTGTAAATGGGGCTACTATGGTAATTGTGTAATGGGGTGCGAGTGCTTTCCATAGGTGTCTGATGCCTGGGGCATGTATGCCGTCATCATTTGTGAGTAGAATATGGGGTTTTTTCATATATTTCCTAAAAAATGTATTCTCCGGCGATGTCACGTTTCTCATGGCCATCCAGTACGTGAAAGATGCGAAGCTTTGCGAGGATCATAGGGGAGAGTTGTCCGATGGGTATATAGACGATTTTCTTGCCAAAGCGCTTAGCAAAGCTTTTTAAGCGGCTGCGTGGTGGTGTGGAGGCGACGTACACAATCACGGGTTTTACGGCGTAATCGACTGCGGCAGAGAGTAACACTTCGGCTTTGGTCTGGCAATTTTCATAGTCGGGGTCTGACCAGACGTCGTACATGCGTCTAGGGGGATAAGACATCATAAATCCGCCGTATTCGCAGCGACTAATTCCTGGTCCTACGACGTTTTGAGTCATGGGGGTAGCATAGAATGCCATATCGGATTCTTGGCTGTGTTCGCCCAGCCAGGTGGTTTTCCACTGATATTTGTCAGGTTGAGATTTTCGTTCCTCGTCCTTGTCTTCATCAAAGATGATGACAACGGATCCTACTCCTCCAGGGGGTTTTCCACTGGCTTTAACATAGAGTTTATGTTCATGCCAGTGTCGGATGGTTTCACGTGTGTCTATTCCGTCTTCTAGGCTGGTGGTGAAGGGGACGGTTCTAGAGGCTTCATCGGAGAGTATTTGTGTTCCTTTCTTCTGCAAAAATTGTCCGAAGCGCTCGACAACGACGTCTTCGGGGGGGTATGAGCAGATAGTAAATGGTCCAGGAGGCTGAAATCTAAATTTGGAACGGTCTTTGCGTCGTTCGCGAAACATTCCGCCTTTTCGGCGTGGTTCTCGCAAATGAAAGCGCAGTATTTTGCTGTGACCCCAGATTTCTTCGATGGTTAAATGGAGTTCATTGAGGCTGTCAACATTGTGCAGGAATGGGTATGAGGTGGCTAGCTGCCACACTTCATAGGCATAGTTGTGGTCTACGCAGCCTTTGGCTGAGGTGAGGAGCTGAAAGAGATCAGGCATGAGGCGGTTGTAAAGCAGGGCGTAGTTTCGCACAAACTTCATTAAGTTGCGCATGTTGTAGCCAGGAAATTCGCACCCGGTGGATTCGGTATAGACGACAGAGGCATCTTTGTAGAGTTGATAAATGAGCCGTTGTCTGTCTGGTGGAAATGAGAAGTTCAGTTGTTCTGGGTTATGCGTTTCAGAGGCTAGATACTCTGTGAGTAGGTGTCGCGATTCCTCATACGCTAGTGAGATAAAGGCGGGTTCAGCAATGACATCTCGGCAGGATTCTTCTGTAAGAGTTGCGATTTCGACTACGGAACGCGCGACGTGCTGGAGGTTGGGGAAGGAGTCACGTGACACGAGTTTTAAGATGTCTTCAACATGGTACATGCCTCCCACAAAGAGGACTTTTTCATATTGGAGCGAGAGTTCCTTAAGGCGCTTGGCCATGTACATTTCGCGCTGTTGATCGATCTGGCTTTTGGGTGTGCTTTTGCCCAAAACAGCATGGCGATAGGCTGTATAGTAGGCTTCTAGACCGATGCGTGTCACAGCATAGGGGTCTGGAACGCCTTCACTGATTTCGGGGTAGTTATTGATGTCGAGATCGATGCAAAAGGCGGCTTTTTGGCTTTCTAGAGCGCTTCTGAGTCCTTCAAAACAGGCGTCGCAGGGTTCAGAGAGGTAATAGACGGGGTGTCTTTCGGGGTCGTAGGTGCACACAACGCTGATATCGGGCAAGCGCGAAGCGGCGTGCAGGAGTTGGAGCTGCATTGTTTCGGCGAGTTCAACGGCGACACAATCGGGGTTTAGGGCCTCGAAAGCAATCTTTACTTGTGCGGCCATTTCCATGTTGTAATGGGTAATGGGCACGGCATAGATGTTATCGTGCTGCAGATAAAAAATTGGGTTGTTGTCAATCATACACAGCCTTCTAGAGCACGTGCGCTAATGCTTCGTCCCCAAGGGTCATCACTATGGCTTGGCGCAGGAGGTTTTCAATGCTTCTTGGATCGGTGGTATTGATGCTCTTAATGCGTTTAGCTGCATAGCGCGCAATGTTAATGCCATCGCGAATGGTGTAGTTTTCGTTCGCGGTATGCGCTCGCTGCAAGAAGTTGACGACGTAATCCATAATGTTCTGATCGACAAAGGGAAGGTTTTCGCGCAATATGCGTCGCTCTTCTTCGGCTTCGGGGAAATCGAGATAGATTTGTGGTTGAAGGCGGCTGTGAATGTATTCTGGGATCTCGAAAGTTGAAGCGTCATCGTTCATGGTTACGCAGATGCGAAAGTCGTCATGCGCTTTGATTTTGAGTCCTGCTACGATGGAATCAATGTAGCGTCGTGTGTCTAACAGTGGGGCGAGTGATGCCCACGACTTTTCGCTCATACGATTAGCTTCGTCGAGGATGCAGACGGCTCCACGTATCATTGCTGTAACGAGCGCAGAGGCGACATAGCGGATGCCTCCTGATTCGTCGATGACTGGGGTGATTAGGAGGTCTTCTGGGCGTGTGTCCATCGTGCACTGGAAGATATAGACGTCTTTTCCGAGATTTTTGGACGCTGCATAGGCTAGGGTTGTTTTACCGACGCCAGGCTTTCCGATGAGGCGAGGATTAAGAGGTATGTCATCTTTGTCAATGACAAGCCAAGCGGCAAGGAGTTGGTCCATGACGTCACGTTGCCCGATCCACTGAAAGGAGAGTTCATCAGGGAATCCAAGGGCAATTTCAACGCCTTGAATGTTGATACGGCTTTCGTGCTGGTACTTTTCTTCAGACATATGCATACATCCTTTTTTGGATCTTACTATACGCGTCAGCGAATAGAAAGGAAAGCTCAAGGGTCACAGGATTCAAACTACGGAAAAGACATAAGGGACAAGGGACCAAAGGGACGAAAGAGACCTAAGGGACTTCGGAAAAGGGACATAAGGGACAAAAGATGCGCGGTTTATCTGTTCCTTATGTCCCTTTTCCGAAGTCCCTTAGGTCTCTTTCGTCCCTTTGGTCCCTTGTCCCTTATGTCCCTTTTCTACGATGACTTTTCTTACGGGGTTTTGGGCTTTGCGAGTGCCTAAACGTAAGCCGGCGTTGGCGACATTACTTCTGACATGTGGATACATGTTCCCTACGTCGGTTAACAGGTCATCCACTTGTTTGCGCATGGAATTTTGCCCGACTGGGCAGCGACACATAATTCGTGAAAATCCCTGCTGCTCCGCAAATTTGCGAATGTCATCCTCAGCGGCGTAAATGAGGGGTCTCAATATAGTGACGCCATAGGCATGCATGGTGATTTTAGGTAGCATGCCTTCGAAGGATCCTTTGTGAAAGAGATTCATCAACACGGTTTGCGCATTGTCATCGCGGTGATGTCCAAAGGCCATGGTGGTGGCTCCGGCTTCGCGGGCGGCTTGAAACAATAGGCGCCGTCGTTCGCGGGAACAGCTGTAGCATTCCAGGGTTTGGATGTCTTGATGTGCTTCTCGTACGACAAGGTTAACGTTAAGCTGGGTGCATACTTCTTGTAGGTAAGGAATGTGTACTCCGGCTCCGCAGGTGAATGTGCCACCGATATGAACGGCATGGATTTTAAAGGCGGGAAAACCGCGACCGGATATAGCGGCCAATAGACAGAGTAACGTTAAGCTGTCCTTACCTCCACTAAGTGCGATAGCGAGATCAGTGATTCCATCCAGCATAGAATGGTCATGTAATGCTTTACGCATTGTGCTTTCGAGGCGGCGTCCGAGTGGTGACCAGGGCGGTTTTGGAATATGGATTTGCATTAATGAATTGATTTTTTCTTTATTAAAAGATTGAGAATAGGCTATAATCCCTTCTTACTCAAGCAAAAAAGCGTAATAATTAGGAACAACGTTAAGACTATGACAGAGAAAATTGGAAGAAACGAACCGTGTCCTTGTGGCTCAGGTAAAAAATATAAGCAATGCTGCTTAAAGAATAACAAGCCTGGAAAGAAACGCTTTAAGGCGACGGTTCTGAGCGCTAAAACCATGAAGGCTGCGGTAGGTCAAGATTCTGCTGCCGAAGAAGTTGGCCCTGATCTTATTGCACGTTTACATTCCGGCGCTGCTGTCGTTTCAGCCGAAGAATCGGTTGTGACAGAGCCTGAAATTTTAGAAGAAAAGTAAGCTAGCTCGTATGGTTTACTCTCCTTGGGGTGATACGGTTTTTGATGCTTTTGATTCCCGGGTTTTGCATCTCTTGCCTCCTAGGCATCAATGAATACTATAACTACGCATTAAGCTAATTCTGACTCTTTTGAAGTCTATTGGGCTAACTTTTCCCAGTTTGGAGACAAGCCTAGCGACGCTGTAGTGATGGTGGCGGTGCCTGTCCTCAGGCACCGAAATTTGAAGTCCATTGGGCAACCTTTGGTAAGTAACTTTTAGATTTCGCGGTCTGGGGACAGACCGCGCCACCCCATTAGAGACGTCGCCAGACCTTAAAGCCTTCGGGCTAATGCTTTTATAAAAATTAGCTTAACGCGTATGGGCTTTCGATGGGTTGCAGGACTGCTAGAGATTTAACATAATCTGAAAGACTAATTGATATGTGTTGAGTTAGCCAGGTATCAGCCGAGTTAAGTAGCCATTCCAGACTTCTATTGTTTATAGAGGCTAATCTGATGTTTGAAAAAAGTTCACTGTTTTGAAAGATACAGCTGTATAATTCTTCAACCCACTCTCTGAATAACGGCTTGCTCTTTATTAAAAGCTCATCTTGACTATGATTACTTTCATAGAGTCTAAACGTTTCATATAACTGAAAAATAAGCCAAGAGCCGCTAGATTCCTTTATATGCTCAAATGCACATGGTCCATTACGCTCATTCAAGTTAATCTCGAGACTCCTAAGAATCGGACCGAGCAAGTTTGCATAGGCATGTGTAAATGGTGAAAAACTCGCTTTTGTACACCATGCGTATTGGTAAAGATAGGCAAAATGATCAGATATCGCGATCTGTTTTTGATGGAAAAAAATTTCCCGGATTTGATTTACAAAGTCGTCGTAGACATTTTTCAGTATATTTGGATCAGCTTTAGCGGTGATCTCTTTTTTTATGGGAGAATCGGGATTTAATAGGCTTATGATAATGCTATTTGGAATGAGTTGCGGATGCATCTCCAATTTATTCATGAAGTGTTTTAGACATTGCTTTAAGGTAGGGTTCTCAAGCAGTTGGTTTGAAAGCATATAGACGAGTGCCCACCCTAGAGGGAGCTCTATTGTAGAAAAGCCAAGGTTAAGAGAAACTAGAGTTTCCTTTTCGATATCTATGAGTCCTAACAATTCGGTTAATATAGTGAAATCGAATGCATTTTGCGAAAAATTCATCCACATAGTAAGCAAGGGATGCTTTAATTTAACATATTGTTGATTAGATATCCAAAAGCTCTTCTCTAACGGTTCTATATGCATAGTTTCATTCATTTTTTGAACAATAGCATCCTCTGACTTCAGCGTCATGGAACAACTTTGAATAAGTTCATTTGGAGTAATCGTAATCGGAATGTTATTTGCGGTGCAAATATGTTTTTGTTCTAAATCATCGATTTTTAGATTTAGCATCTGTAAAAATGTGATCAAATGTTGTGGAATTTGCTTTTCTAAATTACCGTGTTTGCAAAGCTCTGAATGTAAAATTTTTATTAAGTGAATTAGTCTTACAGTTTTAAATTCTAAATTGCTTAAATTGATTGTTGTGTTTTTGTGTTGGAGGTAAGTGGCTGGGGTCTTGAAAGCGGCTGAAGTGATATAAACTATTAAAAATTCTAACATAGGACCCGCTCTAGGTAATCCCATTTCCTTTCGAAAAATCATAGCATCAGTATTTATATGGATTTCAGGATTAGAATCATCAGGCATCGCTTGCAGGGCAATATGTACTGAATTAAAGAGTTGGTTAGTACTGTCTACTGATTGATGCTTCCTATGAAAACACAAAATATTTAATAACTCTGTGCCGGATTCGGTTAGTGAAAATTGATTTGAATAGGGGAGTAGTCCTAAAATAAATTCTATAATGGAAATGTCATTGATTTGTATTGGTATATCGTTGATGTTACATTCTTTTTGAATAGGACTAGTTGAAACGCTTTGAAAAATTACCTGCAAAGCCGCTTTATTAGGCTTGATTTGACTAAAATAGATCCAGTGGGCTGCATATCGATGAGAAAGAGTAATCGGCCCAGTATCTGTTTGTACTATTAGCGCCATATTATAGTCTTTTTGAAGATTTTTCCATTGATTCATAGAACTAGTTATCGCGAAGGCGATTGCGCTGGGAGAGTGAGTTTCAAGTAATTCCGGCATTGTAAATTTAAAGTCAGGCTTTTGATCAAAAATTTGCCTTACGTTAATAGGTGATTCTATGGAAAGTTGCACGGCATTGTTTATCGAAATTGGAGAGGGGAGAGGGGCAGACTCGAACCCCATTATCATACTAGGTAAGGACTGCTGACTGGAAGGGATTGTCGTTGCTTGATCGGTATTAGACACGCTAGGCCAGTTGGGTGCTCCTGTACCACGCATTGCATCCATCTCATAACTCCTGTCTTCAAGTAAAAAGTATAAGGTAGCGCAGCGTACAGGTAACTTCTATCAAAGTCAAGTGCCTCTTAAGCTCAAAAAATGAGCATATAGTTTTGAGGGCAACCTTCGTCGAGGCGGTTCTATAAGACACAGGTTACTTTACGACTTAATTATTATGCCTTCATTTTAGTTTTGAATTTATAGCGTGCATATTACTTGTGTAGTATTAAATTAATTAATTTTATGGTATAATAAACTAAAAAGCATAACTATCAATAACGTACTCTAGATGGTTGGGTGCGCAATGTTGTTTAGATTTTTCCCCCTAGAGCAAAGACTGTTATTTGATGCTAGCATTGCGGCCGTAGTGGCCGATGCCGCGCATACTGCAAGCCCACCGGCGGATCCGCTTCCTACGCCAGTAACAGCGAGCCTTCAAACTTCTACGAATTCTCAAGACTATGCGGCGACTTCTGAGCAAGTGGCCCAGGCAGCTTCTAAGGCTACGGCTCCTCCGCCGCCTACGGGAGATCCTTCATTGGTGCTGTCGAACTCAGGTGAAGGAACTCATGTACTGGTGGTCTCTGATGCCATACCACAGCTAGAGGACTTTATCGCGGCTGTGAGTTCTGATACCCGTGTAGTCATTTATAATGAACAGACCGCCACTCTGTCTAATATCAGTCAATCTATCAGTAAAGCTCTCAATGGAGAGCAAGCCACTTCTATTGGGTTTGCAAGTCACGGGGACGCGGGGCAATTTGTGCTCACTAAAGACATTTCTGTCAATAGTCAGACGTTATCCAGTAGTGGGGAATTACAGCAATTTTGGAAAGATATCGGAAATATGATCTCGACAGGAGGTAGAGTAGACTTTCTTTCTTGCTACCTGGCACAGGGTGACAATGCAGAGTTATCGGCAATGAGCAGCTTGCTAAATACATCTGAGCATGGGGTAACTATTGCTGCTTCTACGGGTTTAATAGGCAGTACGCAGGCTGGAGCAAGCTGGTTCCTGGATCTTGGTCAGGTGAATGCGGCAGAGACCTACTTTAATCCAGTAGCCATAGGATCATGGGATGGGGTGCTGACCGGTCTAATTGATGTTAACCCGGGGGTAGGATCATCAAATCCAGCGAACTTTACATCCGTTAATTTAGCTGGTGGAGATGGTCTTTTTTTCAGTGCGACGGTGGGAGGCGCCACTGAGCTGTATGTTTCTGATGGGAACACGGCAACATTGCTTACAGGAGGAACTACAGGCAACAACGTAGGAAGTCAGATTTCGATAAGTGATCTCATTACGTCACGTCAAATCATTTCATTTAATGGTAAGTTATACTTTGCTGGTGCTACTGGTTCGACAGATGTTGAATTGTGGGTTAGTGATGGAACTGCGGCTGGTACTTCCCAGTTTGCTAATATTTTTACTGGAGGTAGCAGTAACCCTCATGACTTTACGGTGGTAGGGTCTAGGCTATATTTTATTGCCAACGATACGGCCTCCACCACACGTCTTTATTCGACAAACGGTGCAACAATCGTTCAGGTCAACGGTACGACGGGGACGTCAATTAGTACGCTCGATAGTTTTGATAATCTTACCGCATTCGGATCTAAACTTGCCTTTACGGCCAATACGGGCACTGTGGGAAATGAGCTTCATATTTACGATTTTGCGGCAAATTCCATCACTACTTTCGATATTCGATCTGGGTCTGCTTCATCTAGTCCGGGGGAATTAACTGAGTTCAAGGGGAGTCTGTATTTTGCTGCAGATGGAGGCTCATCCTCTGCCTTTAGAGTCCTGTGGAAATATGATCCATCTGTAGGCAGTCCCACATCATTTGCAGATAGTTATTTTACAAATGTATCGCAAGCGATCAACACTGCTAATAGCTCTAATCCAACCTCCTTAACTGTAGCGGGTAGTAATCTCTATTGGACTGCTACCAAATATGATTCGAGTAATGGCTTTTTTGTCACTGATGGCACAGTGGCGGGCTCTCGCCTTGTCATGACGGCTCAGCCGGAAAATTTGACGGCTGTGGGTGACTATCTGTTCTTTCTCGGTTCTGACTCGAGAGGACTGGAACTATGGAAAACTAGTGGTGAGCCACAAGATACGGATGCCGTGATTGATTTAAAATCCGGAGGAGCCGATGGAGTGTTCTCGACATCAATCCCTGTTGCAATTGGTAACAAAATATATTTTGCAGGTGAGGCTACTGGAACAACGAATAGAGAAATTTATGTTAGTAATGGGTTTGCTGCGGGAACGTCGCTTTTTTATGATGTTAATTCCACTGCCGTTGGCTCTGCGCCTCTAAATCTAACTCAATTTGGCAATAATTTGGCTTTCTCTGCAACGGGTGCCAGCGGAACTGAGGTTTATGTCATTTCCACCGTTGCGAATACTGATGCTCCTGTGGCAGCAGCTTACAGTTATGTGACAGGGACAAATACAGGCATTTCCAAAGGCGCGGCTCAAGGCTTGTTAAGTGGTGCTACTGATTCTCAGACCAGCAATTTTACGGCACATCTTGTATCGTCTGCTACTCATGGTAATGTTGCAGTGGGATTGGATGGGTCCTTTGTTTACTATCCTGACTCAGGATATACGGGAACAGATTCCTTTACGTATCGCATAAGCGACGGTACCTTGTATAGTACTCCCCAAACAGTGACCATTACCATTAACCCTTATACTGTCACCCCTACCGTACAGGCGACCTTTAGCAATAACTTTGAAACGGGATCTATCTCTGGATATACGACGACGGCTAATGCGGGTGCTGCTACGTTTGAGGTGAATACTGTAGGAATTCGGACGGGCTTAGCTAACACAAGTAACCACTTTTTAGGATTTTTTGGTAATCAGAGGGTTGATTATACGCTAACTGGATTAGCGACCCACCAAGCGGTGCAAGTTACATTTGATTTGATTTTGCAGGGGGGGTGGGACGGTTCTGGTGAGTTTCCTTTGCGAATGGATGGACCCGATGCATTTTTGTTGAGCGTAAATGGAGTCACACAATCTTACACGACGTTTAACAGTTTTATATCGGGCCCACGCGCCGCTTACAATCAGTCTTATCCTAACTACTATCAAGCAGTTCCATATAGTGATTATAGCACTCCCAATAGCGGAATTGTTCCCGGTTCTGTCGGTCTGTACGGCTATACTATTATGGATAATACAGGATCTATTGCAAGCGATGTGACCTATCATCTCACGATGGTTATACCAGATGCTTCGGCATCCCTTGTTTTGGGATTCCAAGGAATTGTCACTTTAACTGTTCCAGGCTCACCTCAGGCTAGTCCCAATCCAGAGCAGTGGGCGATAGATAATGTGACAGTACAAACGTTAATATATGATTTAGATTTGAGTACCTCTGTAGCTTATAGCACTCCTGTAGCTGCACCAGGAGGGAATGCTAATTTTTCTGTGACAGTCACTAACAACGGATTTTCTGACAGCCTTGGGTTTACTAATCAGTTGTCTACGCTTCTGCAAAGTGTAACCCCTGTATCATTGCCAAGTGGAGTGTCATGGGTCAGCGGTACTAAAACTCTTAACGTGTCTTCTCTTGCTATTGGTGATAGTATTTCCGTTAATTTTACTGGGCAAGTGCCCTCTAACTGGGCCACTTCCACGATTGCCGTTACCTCTACTGTCACTAGCTTGATGCAAAATGATACTTCGGCAGGCAATAATACCGCTACAGCCAACTTAGCGGTTGACTCCCCTCCACAAGGTAACTCGGACACTTATGTAGCTAATGAAGATACGGTTCTAAATGTAACGAGTGCTCTTGGTGTTTTGGCAAACGACTCTGATGTGGATACGCCTGCGGCTCAGCTCTCTGCAACTCTTCAAACAGGAGTTGCTAATGGAACCCTGAACCTTGCTTCCGATGGTAGTTTTCAGTACACTCCAAATGCCAACTATTTCGGTGCTGATTCATTCACTTACACCGTTAGCGATGGATTCTTTTCTAGCGCAGCTACTACGGTGTCAATCAATGTGCAGTCTGTTAATGATGCTCCAAGCTTTACTCTTCTTAGCAACAGCGTGACCTCGCTTGAAGATGCGGGAACCCAAACCATCGCTAATTTTGCTACAAGTCTCAGCGCGGGGCCTTCTAACGAATCGGCGCAAACATTGACTTTTCAGACGGTCAGCAATAGCAATGCCGCTCTTTTTAGCGTGCTGCCCACGATCGATTCCAGCGGAGTCCTTACTTACACGGCAGCCCCTAACACCAATGGCTCTGCAACCATTGTAGTTCGTCTAACGGATAACGGAGGCACCGCTAATGGCGGGATTGATACGAGTGTAAATCAGACCTTCACTATTAATGTGACGCCGGTCAACGATGCGCCGAGCTTTACTTTGCCTAGCAACAATGTGACCTCGCTTGAAGATGCGGGAGCCCAAACCATCGCTAACTTTGCTACAAGTCTCAGTGCGGGGCCTTCTAATGAAGCGGGGCAAACGTTGGCTTTTCAGACGGTTAGCAATAGCAATGCCGCTCTTTTTAGCGTGCTGCCCACGATCGATTCCAGCGGAGTCCTTACTTACACGGCAGCCCCTAACACCAATGGCTCTGCAACCATTGTAGTTCGTCTAACGGATAATGGAGGCACAACTAATGGAGGGGTTGATGCGAGTGTAAATCAGACCTTCACTATTAACGTGACGCCGGTCAACGATGCTCCAGGTGCTGTTGCAGATTCTTATAGTGTCAATGAAGACAATATTCTGAACGGCGCATCTGTCCTAGGCAATGACACGGACATAGAAAACGACAGCTTGACTGCCGAGCTCGTTACCACGACGACAAATGGAACCTTGCTCCTGAATACTGACGGCACATTTACCTACACGCCCAATTTAAATTTCAATGGCACTGACAGTTTTGTCTATCGTGCTAAGGATGCTAGCGATAGCAGTACTGACGTGACAGTCATCATTACAGTTAATCCGGTTAATGATGCTCCGGTTGCTGTTGCAGATTCTTATAGTGTCAATGAAGACAATGTTTTGAACGGCGCATCTGTCCTAGGCAATGACACGGACATAGAAAACGACAGCTTGACTGCCGAGCTCGTTACCACGACCACAAATGGAACCTTGCTCCTGAACACTGACGGTACATTTACCTACACCCCCAATTTAAACTTCAACGGCACTGACAGTTTTGTCTACCATGCTAAGGATGCTAGCGATAGCAGTACTGACGTGACAGTCACCATAACTGTAAATCCGGTAAACGATGTTCCAAGCTTTACTCTTCTTAGCAACAGCGTGACCTCGCTTGAAGATGTGGGAGCCCAAACCATCGTTAATTTTGCTACAAGTCTCAGTGCGGGGCCTTCTAACGAAGCGGGGCAAACGTTGGCTTTTCAGACAGTTAGCAATAGCAACGCCGCTCTTTTTAGCGTGCTGCCCACGATCGATTCCAGCGGAGTCCTTACTTACACGGCAGCCCCTAATGCCAATGGCTCTGCAATTATTGTAGTTCGTCTAACGGATAATGGAGGCACTGCTAATGGCGGGGTTGATACGAGTGCGAATCAGACCTATACTATTAATGTGACGGCGGTAAACGATGCTCCGAGCTTTACTCTGCCTAGCAACAGCGTGACCTCGCTTGAAGATGCGGCAACTCAAACCATCTTTAATTTTGCTACAGGTATCAGTAGGGGGCCTTCCAACGAAGCGGCGCAAACGTTGACTTTTCAGACGGTTAGCAATAGCAACACCGCTCTCTTTGGCTTGCAGCCCACGATCAATTCCAGTGGAGTTCTTACTTACAAGGCAGCCCCTGACGCCAACGGCTCTGCAACCATTGTAGTTCGTCTAACGGATAATGGAGGCACAACCAATGGCGGGATTGATACGAGTGCGGATCAGACCTACACTATTAATGTGACGGCGGTCAACGATGCTCCGAGTTTTACTCTGCTTAGCAACAACGTGACCTCGCTTGAAGATGCGGGAGCCCAAACCATCGCTAATTTTGCTACAAGTCTCAGTGCGGGGCCTTCTAACGAATCGGGGCAAACGTTGGCTTTTCAGACGGTCAGCAATAGTAATGCTGCTCTTTTTAGCGTATTGCCCACGATCAATTCCAGCGGAGTTCTTACTTACACGGCAGCCCCTAACGTCAATGGCTCTGCAACTATTGTAGTTCGTCTAACGGATAATGGGGGCACAACCAATGGCGGGGTTGATACGAGTGCGAATCAGACCTACACTATTAATGTGACGGCGGTCAACGATGCTCCGAGCTTTACTCTGCCTAGCAACAACGTGACTTCGCTTGAAGATGCGGGAGCCCAAACCATCGCTAACTTTGCTACAAGTCTCAGTGCGGGGCCTTCTAATGAAGCGGGGCAAACGTTGGCTTTTCAGACGGTTAGCAATAGCAATGCCGCTCTTTTTAGCGTGCTGCCCACGATCGATTCCAGCGGAGTCCTTACTTACACGGCAGCTCCTAACGCCAATGGCTCTGCAACTGTTGTTGTACGCCTCACAGACAATGGAGGCACAACCAATGGCGGGGTTGATACGAGTGCGAATCAGACCTACACTATTAATGTGACGGCGGTCAACGATGCTCCAGTTGCTGTTGCAGATTCTTATAGTGTCAATGAAGACAATGTTCTTGCCGGCACATCTGTCCTAGGTAATGACACAGACGTAGAAAACGACAGCTTGACTGCCGAACTTGTCAGCACAACCGCAAATGGTACTCTCCTGCTGAATGCTGACGGCACATTTACTTATACTCCAGTCTTAAACTTCAATGGCACTGACAATTTTGTCTATCGTGCTAAGGATGCTAGCGGTACTAGTAATGACGTAACAGTCACCATTACAGTTAACCCAGTCAATGATGCTCCGGTTGCTGTTGCAGATTCTTATAGTGTTAATGAAGACAATGTTTTGAACGGCGCATCTGTCCTAGGCAATGACACGGATGTAGAAAACGATAGTTTGACAGCCGAACTTGTCAGCACTACAACGAATGGTTCCCTAGTCTTCAATGCTGACGGCACATTTACTTATACTCCAGTCTTAAACTTCAATGGCACAGACAGTTTCGTCTACCACGCTAAAGATGCTAGCGGTACTAGTAATGACGTAACAGTCATCATTACAGTTAATCCGGTTAATGATGCTCCGGTTGCTGTTGCAGATTCTTATAGTGTCAATGAAGACAATGTTTTGAACGGCGCATCGGTCCTAGGCAATGACACAGACATAGAAAACGATAGCTTGACTGCCGAGCTCGTTACCACGACCACAAATGGAGCCTTGCTCTTAAATGCAGATGGCACATTTACTTATACTCCAGTCTTAAACTTCATTGGCACAGACAGTTTCGTCTACCACGCTAAAGATGCTAGCGGTACTAGTAATGACGTAACAGTCACCATTACAGTTAACCCAGTCAATGATGCTCCGGTTGCTGTTGCAGATTCTTATAGTGTTAATGAAGACAATGTTTTGAACGGCGCATCTGTCCTAGGCAATGACACGGATGTAGAAAACGATAGTTTGACAGCCGAACTTGTCAGCACTACAACGAATGGTTCCCTAGTCTTCAATGCTGACGGCACATTTACTTATACTCCAGTCTTAAACTTCAATGGCACAGACAGTTTCGTCTACCACGCTAAAGATGCTAGCGGTACTAGTAATGACGTAACAGTCACCATTACAGTTAATCCGGTTAATGATGCTCCGGTTGCTATTGCAGACTCCTATAGCATCAATGAAGACAATATTTTGAACGGCGCATCTGTCCTAGGCAATGACACGGATGTAGAAAACGATAGTTTGACAGCCGAACTTGTCAGCACTACAACGAATGGTTCCCTAGTCTTCAATGCTGACGGCACATTTACTTATACTCCAGTCTTAAACTTCAATGGCACAGACAGTTTCGTCTACCACGCTAAAGATGCTAGCGGTACTAGTAATGACGTAACAGTCACCATTACAGTTAATCCGGTTAATGATGCTCCGGTTG
>CAYTFC010000054.1:0-828 GCA_964436955.1 uncultured bacterium
AAAAGTGTAAACTATGTAAGTAGTCTAACTGTAAACTATGTAAGTGTTCGGACAGATATGTGGTGCTGCCTCGCCGAGGCAGCAATTTTGCGACAAGATCTCAGCTGTAATAAGGAATTCGGCCATGGCCTTGCAAAACCGTCGTCATGAAATTCTAAGCTGGTTATCTAGACGACAACATTCAACAGACGCGTCGAATTGCCTGACAACTCTACTTAATGAAGCCCTTCAAGATGAACTAACTGATTCTAACGACAAACAGGAGCCTGAAGTACCCGATTATTCATACCTTCTTTCTTCTGTAGCAAGTATTTCTCGGGAAGATATTGAAAACATCTCCACAACAAGCAGTAGATTGCCTCACTGGCAGTTGCAAGGTTGCACTTATTTTGTGACAATTTGTTTGCTTAATCGCTCTTTAGCGCATTTTAAACGAAGAGATATAGCTGAAATAGCAATGGACGCTATATTGTTCCGACATGGCAAAGAGTATTTCTTAAATGCCTTTGTTATTATGCCCGATCATATTCACCTCCTTATTGATTTGATAGACGACCGTTCCATTCAAAGGGGATTAGCTGGCCTAAAGCGTTTTATTAGCTGCCGTGCTAATAAAATTTTGGGTGTCAGAGGGAAGTTTTTTCAGCCTGAGCATTTTGATCATTTGGTACGACATGTGGGGTATTGGAAGAAATTTTTCGATTATATTCATAACAATCCTGTTAAGGCTGGCTTGGTAGAAGATCCTTTGGATTATGAGTATAGTAGTCTCGGGGTTCTTTATGGAGACTTGTCTGCCTCGGCGAGGCAGACCCACAAGGAAAATGC
>CAYTFC010000054.1:928-21257 GCA_964436955.1 uncultured bacterium
AGGTTTGTTGGGATAGAGTTGTCTGCCTCGGCGAGGCAGACCCACAAGGAAAATGCAGGTTTGTTGGGATAGAGTTGTCTGCCTCGGCGAGGCAGACCCACAAGGAAAATGTAGGTTTGTTGGGATAAAGTTGTCTGCCTCGGCGAGGCAGACCCACAAGGAAAACGGGATAGAGTTGTCACGAGAATAAACTGCTGTTCGTCTTCTTCGGAGAGCAGCCACGCCACAAAACGTTGCAATTAACAGCTAATTCGAGTATTATTTTACTATTAAATCACTTAGGAATCCTATGGCTACACTAAAATTCAAAAATACTGAGGAAGAGTCTGAACTTCCTGACGGCGAAAAAATTGCTGAACTATGCGAAGAGGCCGGCGTGCCGTTCGCTTGCACTGAAGGCGTTTGTGGAACATGCGTCATCGAAGTTTGCGAAGGTCATGAAAACCTTACCCCCCCAACTCAAGAAGAACTCGACTTCCTTGGGGAAGACACTTGCGGCGAAAGACTTGCTTGCCAATGTCGTATCAAACAAGGTAAGGTTACGATAACGTTCTAGTTAAATCCAAAGGATAGTCATCATGGCCAATACCATTCCTCCAACCCCCACTGAACAGCAAGTACGCGTCCGTCGTGACATGACGATTGAGCAAATTCTTGCGTTGTTCCCACATAAAGCTCAGCGCCTAGCCCAAGAGATCACCAACGCTGGTTTACATTGTGTGGGCTGTCATGCGGCCACCTGGGAAACCCTCGAAGTTGGAATGAAGGGACATGGCAAAACTGATGCCGAAATCGAGCACCTTATGGGACGTCTAAATGACCTTTTAGACGAAGAAGTCGATACAACTACGATCACAATCACTCCGCGAGCTGCCAAGAAGTTTCTGTCTATTTTAGAGGAAGAAGGCAAACTCGGTTGGGGCATGCGTTTTGGCGACAAGCCGGCTGGTTGCAGTGGCTTCGAGTACATTTTAGACTACTCTGAAAAAGCTTCCGCTGATGACGAAGTTTTTGTTAGCAATGGCATTGAAATTCACGTTAATAAAGCCGTTCTTTCCCGCTTATTAGGTTCTTCTATCGACCATGTTGATGGATTAATGGGGTCGGGTTTTAAAATCAGCAATCCTAACGTTGGTTCCGCCTGCGGTTGCGGGGCTTCCCACGGTTATTAGATGAAGAAAGTCGCTGTTGTAGGTGCGGGGTTTGCCGGCTTGGCCGTTGCCTGGAATCTTCTACAGCGACATCATTCTGTTACCATTTTTGATTCACTTCCCATTGGCAGCGGAGCTTCAGGCATTGCTGCCGGCTTACTTCATACTTTTATGGGCTTAGATGCGAAACTAGCTTGGCAGGGTCGTGAAGCCTATCATGCAGCCTTACAACTTCTTGAGGTGGCATCGACCAAAGCGTCTGTGTTTTCCCGTTCAGGGATGTTGCGTGTTGCATTAACAGAGCGTCAAGAACAAAGCTATCGTCAGCGTGCCCTAGAGTATCCTCTTGAGGTTCGTTTGCTTGAAGCAAATCAGCTCACTGACATAGTTCCGGGCGTTGTTGCCAAGCCGGCGTTATGGATCAAAGATGCGCTTACTGTAGATGGTTTTGCGTATCTGAACGCATTATGGATGGTCTGTGAAGACCTGGGGGCTAGCTTAGAGAAGCGCACAGTTCACTCTCTAGATGAATTGGATGCCTATGATGCGGTCGTTGTGACTGCAGGATTTTCCTCTTCCAAGCTAATTCCTGTGCCGGTGCGTCAGGTAAAGGGGCAGTTGTTGGAGTTAGAATGGCCTTTAGAAATCCCTCCCTTGCCGACGCCTGTTAATTCTTCCGTCTATTGCGTGATGCATCCATCCAACACGAAATGCCACGTTGGCGCTACTTATGAGAGGAATTTTGCTAGCGATTTACCAGACTTGGAAGTTGCTCAGAACGAACTTTTGCCTAAAATCAGTCAAATTCTGCCATTTTTAAAAGATGCAAAAGTGTTGAGTGCGCGCGCTGGCATTCGTGGATCAACCCCAAACCATTTGCCTATCGCTGAGCGTATTGATGAACGTACGTGGACGCTATGCGGTTTGGGGTCGAAGGGCCTACTTTATCATGCCTGGCTAGCTGAAAAGCTTGTTAGCGAGCACTTGTCGTAGCCATTTGATTGAGCTTTTGGTGCCACTTCCATGCGGTTCTTAGTATGGTATCGATGTCTGAATGTTGAGATTTCCAACCCAATATTTTCAGTGCTTTGGCGGAGTCTGCTACCATTGTTGGAGCATCGCCAAGACGTCTTGGCTCATTTTTAAAGGGCACTTTCTTTCCGGTGATCTTTTCTGTATGTTCGATTAATTCTTTCACTGAAAAGCCATGACCAGATCCCAAATTGATGGCTAAGCCTTCATCGTGCGTGAGTAGGAATTCAAAGGCTTTAATATGTGCTTCTGCAAGATCGACCACATGAATATAGTCGCGTATGCCGGTGCCGTCTGGTGTGGGATAGTCGGTTCCCAAAATAGAAAACTCTTTGGTTTTTCCGATGACCGCATCGAAAATGATGGGAATCACGTGACAGGGAGGCTGATGTTCCTCGCCGAGTTCTCCATCTAAGTCCGCTCCTGCTACGTTGAAGTAGCGAAATGCTGTGAATCGCAGTTGGTGAGCCGTGCGGAAGTCTTTGAGGAGTTGCTCATCTATCAGCTTGCTCCAGCCATAGGGGTTAATCGGCTGTTGGGGAGTCTCTTCGTTGATGGGCATTTTGACCACATCGCCATATGTTGCGCAGGTGCTGCTGAACACGATGACTCTGACATCATTCTCCACCATGGCTTCGAGTACCCTTAAGGTCCCGACAACGTTATTTTGATAGAATTTTTCCGGATGAATGACGGAGTCACCTACTTCCGTATTGGCTGCGAAGTGGATCACACCGATGGGTCGATACGTTTTAATGACCTTCGAGACGAACTCCTTATCGCAGATGTCACCAACTTCCAGTGGACCCCAGCGCACCGCCTCTCGCTTACCTTTAGATAGATTATCTAGAGTAACGGGTTCAAATCCCGCGCGATGTAGGAGTTTACACACCTGGCTGCCGATATAACCGGCTCCGCCTGTTACTAAGACTTTTTTTGTAGACTTTGGCATATATCCTCCTTAGACGAGACATCTAGACTCTATCTCCTCACGCTAGCATAAAATTCTTTCGTTAGGCAACATGTTCGCACTATGACACAGACACATGCAATTATTGGAGGTGGCGCGGCGGGTTTTTTTGCCGCTCTGGCTTGTGCGGCGGCTAACCCCGCGGCGAAGGTTATTCTACTGGAGAAAATGCGTCAGCCGCTGGCGAAAGTGAGAATTTCGGGCGGAGGACGCTGTAATGTGACGCACTACTGTTTCGATCCTGCCTTACTAGTGAAAAGCTATCCCCGTGGCCAGGCGGAACTGCGAGGCCCCTTCTCGCGTTTTCAACCCAAAGACACGGTGGAATGGTATGAGTCGCGTGGCGTAAAGCTTAAGGCTGAGGAAGATGGGCGCATGTTTCCTACCACAGATAATTCTCAGACCATCATCGATTGCTTAATGTCCGAGGTGACAAAGCTTGGAGTCGAGTTGCGTACGGAATGCGGCGTTAAAGAAATCCGCCGGTTGGAATCAGGCTTTCAATTACAGCTGGCTCATGACGAAACACTGGACTGCCACACATTACTACTTGCGACAGGTGGTAATCGTCCGGGTTACGATCTTGCGAGGTCCTTGGGGCACACTATTGTGGACGCTGTCCCATCGCTCTTTACGTTTAATATCCCTGACAGTCCTTTGTTAGAATTGTCTGGTGTTTCGGTGAATCCTGTTGATGTAGAAATTGTGGGGACCAAGTTGCAGCAGACTGGACCATTGCTTATCACGCATTGGGGATTCAGTGGGCCGGCGGTTTTGAAATTATCGGCCTGGGGAGCCCGTATCTTGCATGACGTGGAATACCGCTCTGCAGTGGCGATTCGTTGGCTAAGTGGTTTGACTGAAGCGCAGATACGCGATTTTTTACTTAAGGCTAAAGGTGAACGCGCTTCCCGAAATGTATTAACGGACGGCCCCTTTGAGATTATACCGAGAAAGCTATGGTCAAAATTGGCCTCTCTTTGTGGTATTTTGCCCGAACAACGTTGGGCAACCCTTTCTAAGGCGCATTTAAACGTACTTGTACAGCGTCTATACCGCGATGTGTATACCATCAACGGAAAGACAACCTACAAGCAGGAATTTGTTACGAGTGGTGGTGTCTCTCTTAAAGAGATCAACTTCACGACCATGGAAAGCCGAGTATGCCCGAATCTGTTCTTTGCAGGCGAGCTGCTAGATATTGATGGCATTACAGGTGGATTTAACTTTCAGGCTGCCTGGACGACGGGGTGGATTGCGGGCAATACCATGTCTACGCGCGTTTAGCGCGCACAAGCCCTCTTGAATGAGCGCGTATCACAAACAATAGTCCTATGCTAATCATAGCGGCAAAAAGGCACCAAATGGACACAAAGTTATTCCAATATGCATAGAAGCTTATCGTAAACGAAATAGGCGCCATAACGCCCAGGAGCCACAATCCGGGAATTGATGAGAACACAAACGGCGCGGTGACGGTGATTAGATAGGCAAAACCTTCATAACGCGTGACGCCTATATAGCGAATACTTTTGTCAACTATCGCCAGCTGTGCACCGCTTGTCAGAACCAAGCGCAAGTTATAAATTGACATGGCCAAGGCTCCTAACAGAAATAATGAAATCACGGTTCTCCGCCATGGAACATCCTCAAGCATTAGGGCTCCAACAGTAAAAAGCGTGGGCCATAAGACATAACCGAATAACATGTAGAGGTACTCGCAAAAGTAATACACTATATTGGGTTCGTAATGATTATTCAGGAAGATCCATAAAATGCCTTCGCATAGCTGTTGTACAGCGAACAAAAGAGGGAGAACTGCAAGAGGAATTTGGCGAGTATCCCTTACCTCGCTAAGAGTAAAGTAGCCTACTGTTCCGAGCACTGTTGCGAAGATGAAGCTGGCCTCAGCTGAAAAACACATGAATTTACCTCCAGAAGGACCTTAAAAAAGCCTTTTTAAGCCCAGAAGTCAAGCATTTTCTTCACACATTCTTAATGTGATCCTAAAGAAGATTCTTCATAGTATTGTGCGTGTCCAAACTTAATTTTTACTCAAAGGAATAAATTATGGCTATATCAGAATACCTCCCTTCGATGCCTGCTCTCTCAATGCCCTCTCTATTATTCGGCACAGTTGCAGTGGCTGTAGGAGTAAATCTTGCTGTGAGGATAAATCAGATTCGAAATCGAGCATTAGCTGAAGTAGAAGGCTCTTGGAAGTTTCAAAATAAGGTAAATGCAGGCGTTTTAGCAGTTGGCATAGCGGCTGGTTTCATGGCTGGTACGACCGCTGTTGCACTACCTGCCATAGCAGCAGTCGTAGCTGTTACTGTGGGTTTGTTATTGCTTACCAACGCGATGGCTCCCACAGCTCCTAGAAGCACTTTCTGGTCTATGGATGCGCTGAAAAACCTGGTTCCAGGTCTTGGACATAGATTAATAAGACTTAAAAGCTAGTTATTCCCACAAATTACAAAAATATTCCTAAAGCAGCATTTATGCTTTAGGAATATTTTGTGATTAGATGTTAACTTTTCAATGGGACAGCGGCACTAGGAATCATTTTGAAGTAGGCCACTGCTCCGCGGAATAGGGCAATACCAACCGTTACATCGATTGTTCCACGAATATCCGCTGGCACTCCCAATAGATTCATCGACATGCCTAGCGCCATCATGACAATCATGAGAATGTAATATCTGGGGCTGTAAAGATGTGTGATCGCAATAGGATTTGCCAATGTTCTGATGCGTGAAACTTCACGATCTGCAGATTTTTCCATGATCATTCGGCCCTTGATTTGCCCAACGATCAAACCCAAAATAATCAGCAAAATCACGCCATTATCACGGCTTCCAGTGAAGTTTTGCAGAAGATTTAAAAGGGGTGTATAAGTTTCTGGCTGAATACTTGCCTCAAGAAAGCGCATACCAAGAATCAGTAAGGAAGCGCCCACGGCCAACCAAATGCATCCACCGATAGCGATAGCCATTCTATGTGATAATCGAATCATTGTAAGACCCTTTGGTGAAGTTTTATAAAAATCATACCAAATAATTGTGATAAACCCTAGATATTGCGTACAATTGCCTACTATACCGAGGGGTTAATGTGATGTCAGTTCTTGCGCATGCGTTCTATTGGGATCCTCCACGCTTTATCTTTACGATCCCTTACCTTGACCGTCCAATCGGCTGGTATGGCTTGTTATTTGCGCTAGGTTTTGTGATCGGCTATTTCATTATGGTGCGTCTCTATCGACGTGAAATAATACTCGATAACGCCTTCACCCCGGCTCATGTTAAGAGCTGGCCAGCGCTAATTGAGCGCATGGAGGCGGCTAGAAACGATTCCAACGATCCACTGCATCGCGTTGCTCAGCAACTTAATCTTCATGGAAATCACGACGAGATTTGTGATGCTTTGCGCTGCGCTTTCAATCGCGAGCGTTTAAGCGAGATGATGCCTAAGATCATTTATTCCGTGGGAGATCTCTCGTTTTCACTTACAGACAAGCTTTGCTGGTTTGTCGTAGCTGGGACTGTGATTGGGGCTCGGTTAGGTCATGTATTCTTTTATGGCTGGGACTATTATCGTCATCACTTGAACGAGATTCCAAAGGTATGGGAAGGCGGCTTAGCTAGCCATGGTGGTGTACTAGGAGTTGTTTTAGCTGTATATCTATACCAATTCTTGTCTCGTAAGGTCTTGCCGTCTCTGGGACTAATGAAGGCGCTTGACCTGATTGTGATTCCTTCCGCAATGGTAGCCTTCTGCATTCGCCTAGGCAATTTTTTTAATCAGGAGATCATCGGAAAAGTGACCAACGTGCCCTGGGCCGTTGTATTTGGACATCCTGCCGAGGGTGGCGCAATTCTTGCCCGCCATCCTGTACAGCTCTATGAAGGTATTTTTTACCTGGCTTTTACTTTCGTATTGGTCAAGATATGGAGATCTCAGCTCTACCGTGAATGGCCAGGCTTGCTTTGCGGATTGCTGTTTACCGTCTGCTTTTCATGGCGATTTTTAATGGAATTTTTTAAGGAATCTCAAGGCGGCATCGGGCATCAGTTTGCTTTAGAAACCGGGCAATTGCTTAGTTTGCCGATGGTGCTGTTTGGACTTTGGTTGATTTGGCGTGGTAAGCCCAATGGGCCGGGCCAGGCAGCACAGAGCGCTGCTTCTGCAGGATAACTACAACCCGACTTGTTACCTACATCGCGCTTGAACACGGCGTTCTTCCCAATTGAAAAGTCGCGCCAATCGGCCAAGTCTCGACTTGGGCTTCGATGCGCAACGTTTCAATAGGAAAGAACGGCTGTGTTCAAGCGCGATGTAGGTAGCAAGTCGGGTTTCAATCCCACACATATTTCTCGTCATAGGTTACACGATATTTGTTCAGGAAAGCCCGGTACTCATCCTGAAAGGAGATGCTTTTATGATGATCTTTTTGCGTTTGGATATATTTTCGTAACCCTTCATATCCCGATTGACCTATTGAAAATGCCCCATAACCATTTTGCCAAGCAAAATCATAGTAAGGTTTGCCCTTCGTTTTTATCCATTTGGAAGAGCCTTTTTTGATTTCTTCGACAAGCTTGCTTAAAGGTAGCGTCCTTGGCAAAGAAATAAGGAGATGCACATGATCTTCGACTCCGCCAATTTCGTGAACCTGAGACTCATGTGCAAGAGCAGTTCCCACCATATAGGAGTAGAGCTCTTGGGTGATCTCTGGCAGAATTAGACGTTGTCGTTTTTTGGTGCTGAAAATAATATGAATTAGGATTTGGGCAAGAGATTGTGACATTTCTTCCACCTATAGCAGCCTCTTCAGGCTGCATTTTATTCTCTAACCGTACCCAGGGCGATGCCCTGGGCTGTTGCAATTTGAGCCCTTCGGGCTAAGAACTTTGACCTTATCCTCTCACTAACCAACGTTGTAAGGAGCCCTTTGGGCTACTTTTAGAAGGCGGCTTTATACCACACGCTCATTGCACCGGTACGCTTACTTGGCGTCGTTGGTTGATTTGGCGCGGGAAAACCAACCACCGGACTGGACTGGTGGCACGGACCGCTGTTTCAGCAGAATAAGGCGTTCAAAAATTTGTTCGGGTTTGCCGTTAACCATTCCGATTTCTTGCTTAAATTTCTCATCATCTAATCTAAGAAAGGGATTTGTCTTCTTTTCTTCAGCAAGTAAGCTGGGAACAGACGGTATACCCTCAGTACGTTGTTGCTGGACGCGTCTGAATCTTTGCGAGATGATTTCGTTCTTGGGTTCCAGAGCTTGAGCGAAGCGCAGATTGTTCAGGGTATATTCATGACCCCAAAACAGTTGTGTAGTTTCCGGCAGGGCTTTGATGGTTTCAAAGGAACGGAGCATATCTGCGACAGTTCCCTCTAAAATTTTGCCGCAGCCAGCGCCAAATAGGACGTCGCCAATAAAACAGGCTTTCTGTTTAGGGAAGTAATAGGCTAGATGAGTGCTGGTATGACCCGGTACAAACAAGACTTGCACAGGAATGCCATCGAGGGACAGCTCTTGCCCCCCTTTTACGGCTTGAGTGAGGCACGGAATACGTTTGTCATCGGGCCCAATAACTTCACAACCGCTCCACGCCTTTAGCTTTTCATTACCCGCCACATGATCCCAGTGATGGTGTGTATTCATGATGTAGCGCAGCTTCAGACCTTCTTGAGTCAGGTAGTCCCACACGCGTTCATCCTCGCTAGGATCGATCAAAATGGCATTGTCGTCCCAGCGAAGGATGTACGCGTAGTTATCTTCAAGCAACGAGACGGTGGCGATACGCACTGCTGAGGCGGTCGGAGGCTCTGCCTGCAACAAAAACGGAACAGCAATGGCTAATAGCATCCACAATCTTGTCAACATGGAGACCTATCCTTTCTTTTTCTTTTTGGCAGGAGCCTTGGTGGGTTCGGCCTTCAGCACTTCAACCTGTTTACTCTTAAACCGACGTTGCATCAACCATTGCTGTGCGACGCCTAAAATTGTCGACGACAGCCAGTAAATGTTCAAGCCAGACGGGAAGTTATAGAACAGAATTGTGAATACTGGAGCCATCAAAGTGCTCATTGCGCGTGTTTGGCGCTGCTGATCAGTCATTTCACTTGGATCTTTAGGCGTTGGCGTCATCATGCGCTGTTGCAAGAACATGAAGCCACCCAAAATGATGGGCAACAGGTGGAATTGGTTCCCAATAAAAGGAATCACGGGTGTTGTCCACGAGAACAGCACATCAGGGCTTGTTAGGTTGTCGATCCAACCTGGCACTGCACTGGCGCCTCTTAACTCGAATGTGGACCTCAAAAGGTCGAACATCGCGATCAAGAATGGGAGTTGAATCAAAAGCGGAAAGCAGCCAGAAATAGGATTCACTCCGCGATCTCGATAGAGATTCATGATCTCTATTTGTCCCTTCTTGGGATCTTTTTTGTTGCGCTCATTGATCGCATGAATTTCTGGTCCAAGCTGTTGCATAGCCATCGAGGACTTCATGGACCATGCGTTGAGGGGATATAAGAAGATCCGCAACACAACGGTCAGCAAGATAATGGACAATGCCCATGAGTCAGTGATGCTGTGGAAGAACTTCATCAAAATAAAGAGGAAGTCCGCAAATGGCTGGGAGATCACACTAAACCAGCCATGGAAGCTTTGGCTTGAGGTGTACTCAGGGTTGTAGCCAGTAGCCGGATCTGCATACGCGGCATCAACCTTTTTCAAGATGTCATTCGCATAGGGACCAGCATAAAGGCGGAACTTCATTTGTCCGCCACTGTTCTTCAGCGGGAGCATGACTTGGTAGCCAGGAAAATCGGCTTCGCCATCAGGTTTTAGCAACACCATGCGTGACGGTACTGATTTGCCCGATACTTGCATGGCTTTGTATCCTGGATCGATTTCTGTCACTGGGTCCATTATCAGGCCAAAGAACCCGTTACCGTCTGACAACCAGTCCGGAGAAAACGAACTAAATGTGATGGTGTCATTAGGTGGATCGACATTGACAACTTCGCCCTTTCCGTTACGTGTGACACGATATTTAATGGAAGGTGCTGGTGAACCGGAAATAAGTTCTACTTCTGGTACGCCAGAAGTTAACCATAAGCCTCGTGCATCGCCTTCCACATCTATTGTGAACTCGACGCAATAAGGAGCTAGCTCGGGATTGATCGAGTAAGTGCGCGTGATTTTGCGTCGACCAACGGTAGATTCAAAAACGATCTTTTTGCTGTCAAAGTAGGTCACTTCGTAAGGGCGTGATGCCATTTCAGGGTAATCGGAGACAATATTGCAAGCATAGTATTGGGGATTGATCGCGGTAGTTACCTGGCCATTATCGCCAATAAGATCTCGACGAATGAGGGGATAATATCCACCAAGTTTGCCTTGCTTATGCTCAGGATAAGGGCCCTTGCCTGTATCAGCTCCTGAAAAATAGCTATGACCAGGGAAATAGGCGTCGTGTGGATGTTTTTCCACCATCTCGCGGTCGATTTCTATTTCCTTAACCACACTCTTAGGGTTAGCTTCGGTTTCGAAGAGGAGGTTGATTTCGACTAGCGCTCCGCCAATATTGGAAAAAACGAGCTGTTGATAAGTATCTTCCAGCACATAAAACTTTTGCTCGGCTATCTCAGGCACCTTGGGCGCATCTTCTTTAATTAAGTTTACATTGCCCAGATTGTGGTATTCATCCAGCAGACGTAGTAAATGATCATCTACGGAGTAAATTCCCACGGGAAAGAAGCCTTGAGGAGTACGCTTAAGAGCAATTGCGTTCGTTTGCGGAAGAAAATTGTGTTTGTCATCCTCATTTAGCTCAAGGTCCATCGCTGGCAAGAATAACGCATTGTCGCGGTATCCACCCAATGTCACATGAATGTGCGGTCCAGCTTCATTAGGTTCCACTGAAACCATGGGTAGGTCATAGGTGCCAAAGGTCGGTAGATCTACGATTTTCAGAGGAGTTGCATCGCTGCCGTGATAGAGAACTGGATTGCCCTCTTGGCTCGCTTGTGCTACTAAAGTAACGCGCTTGAGCGAGGCCGCAGACTTCGCAGGGCGAACATAAACGGTTGTAGGGACTGAGCGCTCCCAAGATATTGCTAGGACATTGCCATCGGCTTGTATGCCAGATGACAGGTAGTTCTTACCCCCAATATCAGCATAGATATCGACAACAGGAAGTTCACTTACCTGCTGAGTGCGTTTTACGATGTTGGCTCGCAACTCGCGTTGCTGCTGCTCTTTTTTGATTGTTTGCTGTTCGTACCAAACCTTATTGTTTTCCTGTTGCTGCATCTCAAAAAAGAGATTCACCATGAACAGGGTTAGTGTAAGGGACACAAAAAAGATAAGAGTGCGTTTATCCATAGCGAGAGAAACCTAATGTTGTGACAAATATTTCAAATAAGATGAACAAGGTAGCAGAGCTGCTCCCAAAAGTCCAGGCAGAATGGACAAGAGGTTCGAGCAGTATTAGAACAGTCGTTAGTTTTATGCCTTTTGCGTCCTTTTCGTCCTTTTCGTCTTTTACGTCCTTTTCAATATTTGTAATTTATCAAACATTACATGATAATAAAAAATGAAAGACTCTGAAATACAATCTCGTCGCGATTTATGGCTTGCCGCCTATGCTTTGCTTTGCCTGCTCATTCTCGCTCTGGGCATTTTAGTTTTAGCGGAGGCTTTCAGGCCGTTTACCTCGAGTTATCATTTGTTATACTTACCCTTTGCTGTATTCGTGGCTTGGGCATGGCATCTGATTACTTTCCCATCGCCGCGCGTGGGACCAAGTGGCTAGGATTAATTATAGCATCAATGGTCGGCATAATTCTAGTAAGTGGGCCTTATTTACTTTAGTGGGGGCAGGGATATTCCTCCCATTCGTAGGATTTGTTCTCTATTCCGCCATTCGACTTTATCAGGCTACAGCTCGAATAGTGGCAATCAATAATCTTTTGTGTTATCTAGAGGGTAGAGTCTAGGCCAAGAACGAGTAGGTGTTCGATGGAATTAGATGAAACCCAAGTGCGTCGCCAGTGGTTAGTAGCCTTCTGGGGCTCGATTATTTTTGCTGTTATCAGCTCATTTGTTGCGATGCCAGTTTTATTGTCGATGCCTTTGGATCCAGAAGTTCAGCAGTATCGATGGATCTTACAGGTTACTTTCGGCATTGCATTCATCTTGATGCTGTATATTTGGTGGGCTTGGTACCACTACAGCTACACACTTAAGGGCACTAATTGGCTCTTAATGATGATTGTTGCGGGTGTCTATTCGTTGATTATCACACCGATTCAAACATGGAAACTACCAGACGTCGTGCCCGAAGATAATTTGCTCAAGGGACTGCAGCTCGCCTCATTTCTTTTCAGCATCTTTGTCCTGTATGCGAACTATCGCCTCTATTTGGTAAACAAAGTTCATCTGGCTCCACATCAAGCACAGGTGGCGGCGGCGTTTTCGGGTTTGAAAGGTCAACTTAATGCAAAACCATCCAATGAACGCTCAATTTCTGAGAAGCTGGTATTAAATGAAGACAAAGTCAGGGGACAATATTGGGTAGTCTTTGGGCTTTTGACCGCCATTGCTCTAGTCGCTTTAGTACCTATGATCTATAGAATCTTTGCATTCGGTCCAAACGACTTTCCTGCACCCACTTACCAGTCATTTTTTTCAACATCGAGTTTTCTTTTACTAGGGATTTGGGCCTCATGGTTCTTTCCTCTTAAAGAGAGAGGCACCAAATGGCTGCTATTTCTATTATTAGCGATTGTAGCACTCATTGTGGGTTCACTAGTATTAGACTTTTCGGGTCCTGACGTATTGGATTTCGCCGGAACTGGCCCACAGACCCCTCCTCCGGGCTTACTACAGATCATTGTCATTCCTATTGTTGGCGTTTATATGTTCCTGGTAACTCTTGCGCTATACCTTGTGAACAGGTCTCGTAGAAAAGTTTCAGCGACCATAAAGCCATAGGCTGATTATGGAACGAATATTAGTTATCGACGACGAAGCCTTGCCCGCTGAACTGATATCTGAACTTCTTCAAGCGGAAGGCTATAAGGTGACGATAGCGAATTCTGGCGAGCAGGCGTGGGAACTCGTTATGCGACAGGATTTTAAAGTCATCTTGTTAGACTATATGATGCCTGGCATGGGTGGCATAGGCTTTCTGCGTAAGATCAAGAAAGATCCTCAATTGCGCTCCATACCCATCATTATGCAGACAGGCGTGACAGATAGTCGAGCCATCATTGAAAGCCTTTCAGAAGGCGTAAAGGGGTATCTTTTCAAACCCTTTCCCGCTGAGCTTCTGTATAGCGTGGTTCGCAATGCGATAGACGAAACAAAGCTTAAGCACTCTTTCCAAGAGCAAGTTCGCTTGTACCATCTCGCTCAAAACTTAACTAAATCGGCTTCTTTTGAGTTCCGTACTGCTAACGAAGCACAGTGTCTCTCCCATTGGATTGGAGAGCTACTGGAAGAACCAGATCGTATGAGCACAGGCGTTCTGGAAGTGCTTATAAATGCCATTGAACATGGAAATTTAGGTCTTACCTATAAGCAAAAGCAGATTTTTATGGAGCAAGGGCAGTGGGAAGTGGAAATTGAAAAACGTGGCAAAATCGCACCCTACTGCAATCGTGTGGCCACTTTAGAAACGAAGAAGGATGGCGATAGTCTCCTAGTACGAGTCACCGATCAAGGCCAAGGCTTTGATTGGACACCCTATCTACGTATTCGTGGCGATCACTTAACAGACCCTAACGGGCGTGGCATTGCTATGGCACGTTTTGCCTTACCCGATCTTAGCTACCACGGCAAAGGCAACGAAGTTTCGTTTAGCTGCAAGCTCAAAAACTCGCTCCTGGTCGCGCAACTTCACTAACTATCTGCTTATTTTTTTAACGCGAAGGCGCTAACAAGACGGTATTGATCAAAAAATCGAGAACAAATCACTCTTTGAACAGCGACAAGTCTTTAGTTTGTCGCGCTGGAACAGGCCTCATCTCCCCAATTGAAAAGTCGCGCGACTTTTCACTGAAGAAGAAGGGCTGTGTTCAAGCGCAATGTAGGTAGCAAGTCAATGCTGTCAACTTAAAGAAATATATAATAATTAGATACAGAGCAGGATTAAGAGCAGAAAAATGATTCAAGGGCTGGTGCTCACACGCGTTAAGCTAATTCTGACTTTTTTGAAGTCCATTGGGCACACCTTTGGTAAGTAACTTTTAGATTTCGCGGTCTGGGACAGACCGCGCCACCCCATTAGAGACGTCACCAAGCCTTAAACCCTTCGTAATAATGCTTTTATAAAAAAAATGGGCTGGTGCTCAGCCTATTTTTTTATGGATGTCAATGCTGTCATCTTAAAAGATGATATGCGTCAAAAGAAAGGTAGCACTATGAAGTTTGGAAAGGATATTTGCTGGTAGTTCGAGTGCTACATTGTATTGTCTCCAATTTTTTTGGAAAGAAATCCTTCAATTTACGCCAATTAACAACTACTTTCTTTAATTTGACAGCATTGGGTAGCAAGTCGGGTTTGATAACTTTCCTGTACGTTGCTGCCAAAAGAATCGTATTGATAGGAGGAAGAGATTTTTAGCTACAAAATTTATAGAGTTTGCCGTGTCGCAGAAGCGGCATTTTTGTGGGATAAAGGTTCACATGATAGTAACAAATCAAGGTCACCAACTCTTCATGATAATCAACACTGTGCTTGTATTATTTGTTTTTTTAGTTGTATTTAATTTAATTATTTTATATAGATATATGATTATTTAATAAGTAGGTGTATGTTAATATAATGAATTTGATTTTAGATAAAGCAATATCTTGCGCGTCCTATATTCCTGAACCTATAAAGCGTGCGTACAATAACCCACCTCACATTGCTGTAAAAGTGGCCGGTTACACCGCAGCATTTTTTCTGTCTCTATATGGTGTGGTAGTTTGCCATAATCAAGGCGCCCTTAATGATGTGGTTTTTGCTTCTATTGTTGATGAGATTTTATTTAGAGGAATCACCCAATCCATAATTCGATATGCGCTCAAGATTTTCAATGGGCGTGATCCGAATCCGGCACAGCAAAAGACACAAAAGGATATTGCTGCTTTGGCTACTGCTGCTCTTTATGCGGTAGCCAATACAGATGGCTCGCCATTGTTTTGCTTTTGGCTTCTTTCTCGTACTTTGGGTTATATGACGGAATCAACAGGTTCACTATTGCCAGGAATCGCTTTTCATGGCCTACATAACGCTATTCACATAGCTGCGGAGTCCATCGGAGCTAATGGCTTATGGCATCCCTCCACCATCCTAAATTGTATTGCATTAACTCTAATGGGGAAATCGATCAATCCATTCAAGGCTGCGTTAGAGACTTACCGCAACATTGCGGAAAGACCTGGCATTGGACAAATCGTACGAAAGTCTATTAAATGGATGTGTCTAGGCGGGACCGCTCTTGCAGCGGCGAACTATGCTTCTTCTCAATATAATATATCACCCATCATATCTAGTATTGGGATCGGTGCATTGGCAGTGCTTCGAATGGGATATGAGATGCGCCAGAAACGACATTTGAAAAAACAACAACAAATACTAGCCGCATTTCGGGAGCAGCAACTTAAGGCACCAATTAGCGCACAAAAACGCAAGAGTTTTGCACAAAAGAGAACACAAAATACTCAAACGATTACTGTTCAAGGTAAACCCTTTAAATCCTTTACAAAAGACCATGAACTTTATTCTAGTTCATCGATTAAAGAGCCTAATTTTAAAAGGCTTAAGAATCCTGTGAAGGAAGAAAAGAAGATACAAAGACAACCACTTTTGAAGGACGTTATTTCATATATTTGGAAAGATGAACCTAAGGAGCATGTCAGCTATTCAGAAAGTCAAAGGGCCGTTCAGAAAGTAATGACCGTTTTATCCGAGGCTGGCTTCGTGAAGGTTCGACAAGAGGGCAGTCATGCTCAGATGCAAAATGATGCTACCGGACAGACGATCACGGTACCAGTTCATGACAAACCGATTTGCAGACGTGCTTACCATCAGCTACTGGACGTAATAGCTGCATCTAAGGCTCACAAACCGCTTGATTTTGGCAATCTTCAGCAAATACTTACCACCATATCCGAGGAATTTAAAGAGTCAGTTGAATTATCAAACAACAATAGTTCTGAGTTAGCCGATACACAAACAACACGAGCCATCCGAGCTGCTGCTGCTATTGAAAGCGCACTGACTAGTTTGAGCCCAGATCAATTTGGCCAGTACTTGTTTCTTAAGACCAATGTAACTCTGGCGGGTTATCAATTCAATTCAAGGCTGAATATTGTTCAGGTGAGAAAGGAGCTAAGCCTGTTCTTAGCCTGCCAATATCTCCAGATTAACCCCGCATTAATTTTTAGACTAGAAGGCGAGTCGAACAGAGTTCCTGTTCAAACCCCAGCTAAAACTTCTCTAGATGGGGTGTTATTGACGGTTAGGAACTTGTTGTTGGCAAAATTGGTCGACAGTGGTCATATTATCGCACAACACGATAGCAAAAAGCTGCGAAATGCGCATGATAAGACCTATATCACATTTCAAAAAAAGCATCTTGAGATGTGCAAGGCAAAGGAATGGTTTGCTAACCTAGAGAGCCTATTTGCCTAGTGGAAGTTTTTGAGTTGACAGCATTAGGTAGCAATCAGGGTCTGAGCTAGGATGTAGGTAGCAAGTCGGGTTTTAAAGACTTGCGACGAATTGTTATAGGTGGCGGTGCCTGTCCGGTTCGCCCATTTACGCGATCTTTCCTGAGCTAGGATGATGGGCTATCGTTGCATGGACTGCCTATTTCCGGTACACTCCGTGGTACTGCAAATAGGGAGTTTTATTCATGCGCTTCGGAATCATATTTTTGTGCATTAGCATATCTTCTTTACAGGCGACTCCAACCCAAGAGCTTTCCCAGCTTCTTGAGCGTCGTGAAAACAAAGAAGCCATTGCGCTGGCAAAGCAATATTTAAGCAAAACTAGCGGCGTAGAAAAATCAACTCTTCAAAAGCAACTAGCGATTGCGTACGCTCGCGATCAGCAAATAGAATCAGCCTTCGAGATTTTTTTGGCGTCACTGAAAGGAGCGCGTAAGGAACCAGCTCTTGCTCCGACCGCTGAAGAGCAGCGTCTATATAAGGACGCACTTGAAAGTTACCTCTCTCATCAAGGGCCCTACGCTACCATAGGGGCTAAACAAATCGAAGCCGACTATGCTCCCTATTTGAAATCCAATCCGCAGTACTATCTTCTTGGATTTATCGTAGCCGCTGCAAATGCTAATTTGTCGCAATTCGACAGTTTTTTTCCGATGTTCTACGAATCGTACGAGCGTTATCCCGATCACTATCTTTCTTATAAGACTCAAGCCCTTTTAAATTTAAAACTTTGGCAGCGCGGGCGCATTCCCGCTGAGCGAGATTCCCTTCGCGAGCAGGTAAGGCATTTCACCGAACTTGCGATTGGGGCGAATCCTCAAGATTCTAGTCTTTATCGGATGGCCATTTCATTTTCAAACGACGTTGAAAAGTCTCGTGTGGTCGCGGTATGCTTGAACAATATTGTTAAAGACAATATCATCATTCCTCGAGAGGATCTCCTTTATTTTGTACAAGCAGCCCTTTCGACAGGCCAACGTGATTTGGCCCAGGAATTGGTGAACAGTGCCCGCGACTGGTATAGTCGTAGTCGCGCTGTGGATCATGCGCAAAAGCTGGTTGATGCTCAGACCTAACGTAAGAGGGAGCTTGTCATATGACGGTAGACACCGGGCACAGAGATTTATTAGGTGCTTTGGAGGAGTCGCCAGCCATTGGTGATTACGTCATTCAGCAGCGGCTGGGAAGCGGCTTGCATGGCGAGATCTTTTTGGTGGAGCATCGCTATCTAAAGCGTCCCTTTGTGCTGAAGATGTTGGCATTTGAGCTTACGCAACAGCCAGGATTTATCGAACGTTTTCAAAGTTATGTGAGTTTGTTGGCTCAGCTCGACCATCCACATATCGTTAAAATACACAACGTTTCCTGCATCGATGATCGCTATTTTTTGGTAACCGATGCCGTAGTTACCGATGGTGGCCATGCATTGCACCTTGGTCATTACCTTGCCTCCCAAGGCAAGCGTCTAGAGGAAAGGACTTTATTCGATCTATTGCTTCAAATAGCCGATGCCCTAGACTACGCTCATCGATTGGATTGGGGTTTAATTCGCCCCACTCATCGGGGACTCAAGTTATCCAATGTGTTGGTGAAAGAGGGTTCAAACGGCGCCGAAGCGATATTAAGCGACTTTGGTATTTCGGCCATTATGGGAAGCTCACAAGGACTTGTAAGGGCTTATGGTTCTGTTCTGAGCGCCATCACAGCAGCGGAAACTCAAGCCATTCTGGAGCTTGATGGTCCATCTCACTCTTGGCTTAATGCCTGTCAGCAATCGTTAGCATTCCTAGCACCTGAGCAGCGTCGTGGCGAAAGTGAAATCATTCAAACCGCTGACACGTTTGCTTTCGGAATTTTGGCCTATACGATGATTGTAGGGGAACTGCCCGAAGCCTGTGCTGCGTTGCCCTCGGAACGCGTCAAAGGCTATACAGGTAATTGGGATGCATTGATTCGGTCTTGCCTGCAATCGGACCCTACTCAACGCCCAGCTTCCCTTGTTGCAGCCATGAAGCAAGTGCAATTCGTCAGCGAAACGATGCAACCGATATTGCGTGGAGGTCAATTAGACCGTCCAGAGATTGATATGCACCCCGAACGCGCCTTCCAAATCGACACTACTGTTAAAGTCTATCAACCGATTCCAAAAGCGGCTTCGGAAGTAGAACCTATTTCTACGGAAATGGTTGTCATTTCTGGGGGAGCTTATTGGTGTGGCAGTGAAGATGGCAAGCGCGACGAAGTTCCGCGCCACCGTGTCACGGTACCTAGTTTTGCGCTCGATGTGCACCCTGTTTCAAATGAGCAGTTTGTGCGTTTCTTGGCAGCAATGGGTGGGGAAAAAGATAGCTATCATCGCGATTTAATTCGTTTGCGAGATTCACGCATCAAGCGTAGTGGCGGCAGGTTAAGTATTGAATCTGGCTATCATAAGCATCCTGTTGTAGGCGTGACATGGTATGGCGCCGCAGCATATGCCAAGTGGCTGGGTAAGCGTTTGCCTACCGAAGCCGAGTGGGAGATCGCCGCCAGTGGGGTCGGGGCCGAATGGCCTTATGCCACAGGCGAGAATATCGATAAATCGCTCGCGAATTATTTTAGCGCAGATACCACACCTGTAAATGCGCACCCCGCCAATACATTAGGACTTTATGACATGGCCGGAAATGTTTATGAGTGGTGTTATGATTGGTATGATTACAACTATTACGAAAAAGCGCTTCAAGAGCCAGATAATCCGTCAGGACCAGCTCAGGGCGTCTATCGAGTATTGCGTGGCGGCTGTTGGAAAAGCCTGAAGGAAGACTTGCGCTGCTCGCGTCGCCATCGCAATAACCCGGGTGCAGTTAACAGTACTTATGGATTCCGTTGCGCCGCTGATGTCGAACCCTCAAATACGTAGGCTTAAAGATGACATCGATATTGTTCGTTTGCTTGGGCAATATCTGCCGCTCACCGGCCGGAGCCGGAATGTTGAGTCATCTGGCGAAATCTCAATTCGCACAGCCTCTAACCATTGATAGCTGCGGAATGGGGGATTGGCATGTGGGCGAAAGACCCGATCCACGTATGTTAGCAGCTTCGATGCAGCGTGGAGTCTCATTACCCGGACGAGCGCGCTTGTTGCATACCGATGATTTTGATAAATTCGATTTAATTCTCGCAGTCGACAAGCAAGTGCTTTACGATTTGTATCAAAAAGCCAGCACACCACAACATAAGGCCAAAATTCATTTAGTAACTGCCTTTAGTGCGGCCTATCACAATATGGACGTTCCTGATCCCTATTATTCCGATGAAGCCGCCTTCAATCTCGTGCTAGACATTCTTGAAGATAGTTGTGAAGGCATTCTCGATCATCTCAAAAAAGAGACCTAAGACCCTGATTGCTACCAAAACTTGCCGCATAAGTCTTGAATTTGATCAGCTGCT
>CAYTFC010000055.1:0-20833 GCA_964436955.1 uncultured bacterium
TGTGACGAATTGAGTGATTCTGAAAGGACCAAAAGGACAAGGGACGTAAAGGACATAAAAGACTTAGTAAAAAGGACATAAAGGACACTTTTACATATTTTTCCAAGGCTGCAAAAAATGCAGGCACATAAAAATAATAGCATCGCTCGCATAGACAATAACTTTCTTTATTTTGATTGAGTTTCCCCATCTGGGTTCTTCTCGGGGAGACGCGGACGAGCGAAACGCCTTCGGAAATAGCAACGTTGTGAATTTCATCGGCTATCCACCCAGGACGCCTTAATTGGAAATTTCCTTTACACTTTTATTTTTAATATCTTATGCGTTTGACAAATGTGGATATACACTCTCGATGTGACTTTTTACTATAAAGGGAATATTATCTCTGTTTACTTTATACCAATTAATAGCACATAGGTGATACGCATCTCTGCGAAAGAAGTTGCGAAAGGTCTTAAAAATTTTAAAATCTTCTGCTTTTAACAGCTTTCCATTATTATGTTGGTTCTCTTGGTTGAGAATATTAGTCAGTGATGATGCTATCAGTTTTTCGTTTTCTTGTTGAACACGACGGCGAGAATGAATAATCCCTTCAACGCCTAACAAATTTTCGGGAATAGGTGCTTCATTTAAGCGGAGCTCTTTGATCACACTACGGAGATGAGAAAAATTGCCAAATTCTAGTTGTGGGAACCCTGTAGTTTTCATGCTGCTAGCCACTTCAAATATTTTTAGCTCGTCTTGTAACTGATTTACCTTAATGTCAACATATGGCTGTAAGTTCGTGTCGACCTGTTCATTCTCAACTGACGTTAGTACATGTGCTTTGACAAACTTATAAAATCCCAGTTTGTCTAATGGGTTTCCCGGAGCGTTTTTGATGATATAATAGCGCATGAAGGCCATAATGCTTTGAGCGCCGCAACTACCTATTGTTTGAATTTGTTCATAGTATTCTTCACCAAAAATAACCCCTTTCTGCTCTTTACATAGCTCACCAAAGACATGATATAGCTCAGAAATAGTGGAGAAGCCTCTTTGAATTTCTTGTATCTTAAGGAAATATAATGGGTGATTTGTGGAGATGTTATCATATGCGATTACTGTTTGATATTTATTTGTTTTCTCAAGACGATGGTGCTTTTCTACTCCGTCACCCGTATTAAATAAACTTAGTCGTGACATGCCCTGTTCGCTGCCTTTTTCTATGCAGAAAAGAACGGCGTGGCCCTTCGTTCCAGTTGGAACTACGTAGGGAAGTTCGGAATTGAATGAGGACGGCTGAATAGCATCAGTGCCTTTATCTGCGACTAGAGCAAGAACCAAGGTTCTTTGCAAATTTTTTATGATATCATAATGACATGAATCGATTTTGTTTTTTAAAACTTCCAAGGTGTGCGATAGTCTGTCGATGATAAAAAAAAGTTGTGTCTCGCTACTGCTTCCATGTAAACAATGTCCACTATATTTTAATTTCATAAATGGTGCTTTATCTAATAAAAAATGAGCTACTGACCTTTCTTTTAAATAATTAACGTGCCTTGCTTTGTAGCTATTGTAAAGATTTTGAATTTTTTCTGTATTAAATGTTCTAATTATAGAGGCGCTAATGTCTCTATGTGATTTTTCACCGTCCCAATTTACTTCTTGATATTCCTGAATTTTTTCTTCGTTTGATTTAATAATTCTATTTAGTTCTGGTAGTAAATCGATGTCTTTTTCAACTGATTTTTTTCTTTCTATGTAGATGCTGTTAAGTCTTTTGATGTAATCAGAATAGTAACTCTCTATAAAACAGAAAGTGTCATTTGACATTTTTATTTTTAGTAGTTCAAATGTATTAGATACTTCTTTAGCAAGTAATTCCAAGTTGTAGCAGTTGGTATATAAAAAGTTACAATCTACTTCTAGTTTGTTCAGTTTTAAAAAAAGATCCTCAATCTCTGAACTTATTTTCCAGGCCTCCTTTAGGGTGTTATACTTGTCTTCATGTCTAGAGATTATCTGAAATAAATTAGGTGAAATTAAATTATTCTTTATTAATGTTTTAAAATTATTCGATGAAATTGAGTCAATTTCTGTATTTAATTTTCCGTCTATGAATTTAATAATTTTACTTCTGTCTGTTGGTTGAATGCCACGCTCAATAAGTTGTAAAATAGTGGTATCATCAGATTCTCGGATTGCGAGATCAAATAGATCTTCTGAAAGTGGAAAAATTTGTTCATTTGTTGTATTTTCAATAATTAAAAATCTTTGTTGATTTAATTCCTCTAGTGAGTTCAAATCGTTATAAAAACATCTGCAATTTTCACAAAGTTCATAATTAAATTCCAATAGTGTAAGTAAAACAGGTTGATTGTCTTTGTCTTTGCTAGAATAGTCAATGAAAGGAAGCAGAGGCTTTAGGCAGTTAAAATTTGATATTTTTTTTCGTGACAGAAGCTCAGAAATAATACTGTTAGGCGGCGCCCCCTCTTTAATTAAGGTGGTTACGAGCGTGTCATCTCCACGCTCGACAGCTCTTATCAATGCCTGCTTTTTGGCTTCCAGAGGAGCTTTTGGGATACATTCAAGTGCTAATGCTCTAATTTCTGGAGATTGGGAGTTAGCGAGTAATGTGATTAAATAGATGTCTCCAAGCACAGGTTTTGATGGATCGAACTTTTCGATTAGCGACTTAAACTTTACGAGGTCATCCTTGTTTGGTTTAAGGTGTTGTTTTGTTAAAAAACATATAAATGTATTTTGTCTTATGCGAAGAAAAGTAGCTTTTATCGTGTCACGTAATCCACTATTAACAAATTGTTGAATTTTTGATTTTAAATCTTTCTGGGCGCTGACAACTTGATTAAAATAACTATAATCCCGGGGTGATGAGGTATAAAATCGTTCTATTTTTGTTGAAAGCGTCGAAAAAGCTTCCTGAACATCCTGGTTTTCCATACAAAAGGACCTAACCTCGTGGGAAAGATTACTAAGTAAATTCTCTTTGTATCTAAAATCGGGATATAAATTTGATTGCATAAAATTTTCCTCGCTAATTCTTTAGTTATTATTATTGATGATATGACTTAATTAATTAAAAATACAGTTAAATTGTCAAGTGGCAAATTTTAAAAAAAAACATATTTTTGCAATTTTAATTTACACAAATGACTCAAAAGAAGGGGTTGGCAATAAAAGCATTTTTTAATTCTTTTGGCCGGAAATGATAGTGGCGATTCCACCCGAGAGTGGTGTGATGATGACATCTGAAAAGCCTGCATTAAGCATCATGTGACGCAGGTCATCAGGAGAAATAAAATGTCTGATGCTTTTCTGAAGATAGTCGTAAGCTTGACGGTTTGATGTCAAGAAGCGTCCTACGATAGGAACTATAGTGCGCAAATAGATGGCGTGACCCGCTCGCATAAAGGCGCTTTTGGGGCGTGTCAGCTCCAAAATCCCTAGGCACCCACCGGGACGTAGCACGCGAAACGCCTCTTCGATGCACTTGTCGGGAATAGCCACGTTCCGAATTCCATAGGCTATGGTGATGCAATCCACGCAGGCGTCCGGAAGTGGGATGTCTTGGGCGTCCCCAGTGATATAATGAATGTTGCTTTTTCCTTTGGGCAGGGCCTCAGCTTTGATTTTTGCATGCTTGAGCATCTCATGGCAAAAATCAATCATGAACGTTGTGTCTGGCGGCGTTTGTGTTTGGGAAAGGTAACTGAAGGCGATGTCTCCAGTGCCGCAACAGAGATCCAACATGAGCTTGGGTTTAGTTGGTTTCACCACGGAATCGATAAGCTGTTGATTCCAACGACGAAAGAGTTGCATTGAGAGCACGGCATTACCGATGTCATAGCGTCTGGCGATGCTGGTGAACAGGGTGCGTATAGAGGCTGGATCTTGTTTACTGTACGTGGGCATGATGTAGGTGGTCCTTCAGGTGAGTGGGCAAAGCTTGCACGAGCTGTGCAAAGAGAGCCAACCCTTTTTGCTGTTCTTCATCGAAATGGTATCGCAGTGCACGATAGTACTCCCTAATTCTATCCAGCGCAATAGGGCAGCGTTTTAGAGCGAGTTGCTCAATTTTCTCGGGATGTTGCAGTGCCCAAGCATAGGCTTCGCGCAGTGCTTGCTGCAACTCTTCGATCTCACTTCCTTGGCCCGCCAAGACATCATTGCGAGTGGCAAGTACTCCGAAGGTAAAGGGTAAATGCGTTTCTTTATACCATGCTGCGGCGAGGTCGATGGCTTGATAGCCAGAAAATCCCGGATTACGCAGACAGTCGTCTCCAATTAGCAAAAAGGCATCGCATTTTTGAAGGTCTTCGATTGTCGACTTTGTGATAAATTCTGGCGAGACCTTCCAAAAATGATGACAGAGTACCTTCACGAGCGTAGCTGAGCTTGCGCTTTGAGTTGTTAGTCCGACGGTTTTACCACCTAAGTTCGAGATTCCTCCTTTCACATACAAGCAAACGCTCAGCACTTTTTCCTTAGCGCCAATACAAAAATCAGGAAGCAAGCCATAGTGTGATTGGTGCCGTAGGTATTCTGCTGCACTAATAAGCGACACATCAAGTTTTCCAGCAAATAGATCGCGGTTGAGTTCCGAAGGAACCGCAAGTCTCCACTCCATCTTTGGCACAATGGCTTTTTCTTTAAATGCCGCAAATAGAGGATAGAAATTGATGTAGTCCACTATTCCAACTTTTAGCATATACCTTCCTTAGCCAAATGACCGGAGTGTACTTCAAGGGGCTCGCGACCAACATCACGAATGAGTTGTTGCATGGTTTCACGGGTCATTTTCATAGAAATTCCGCCTGCCATCACGATGATTTTTTCATCCAGATTTGTAGAAGATAGGTCATTAGCACCCCACCGCAAGATTTCCTGGGCTTCAGCGATTCCCATGTAATTCCAGAGTACTTTTAGGTTACGGACGTTATCCAACATGAGACGTGAAACGGCAAAGACGCGGTTGATGTCTTTATGTTTGTGGCGTTTTTTGCGTTTGCCTAAGGCGTTGTTCTCTTCGTGGTACTTGAGAGGTACAAAAGTACGAAAACCGCCGGTAACATCCTGTAATTCCCGCACGCGGCAGAGGTGTGTAATGAGGTGTTCTGGCTCTTCTATTGATCCGAATAGCATGGTGACGTTAGAGGGAAGTCCCATTCCATGGGCAATTTTATGGATCTCGAGGTATTCATCTGACGTAATTTTTTGCGGCGCGAGGGCTTTGCGAATCTCCTCTACAAGAACCTCTGCACCACCTCCGGGGAGGGAGCCGAGTCCCCAGCTGATCATGCGTTGGAAAACCTCTTGTACCGAAATCCCGTGCATTTTAGCTAGGAAATCATATTCCACCGGAGTGAGGGCTTTGATGTGTAAGTTGGGATCTAGCGTTTTAATGCGTGTGAAGAGATCCTGATAGTAGTCAAGATTGCAATCGCGCCACAAGCCTCCGACGACATGAATTTCGGTGAGATTGCGATCGAGATAGGCGCGTATTTTTTCTTCCGCTTGGGCTGGGTTGAGGAACCATGCAGTATCCCAGCCTGGTTTGGCATAGAAGGAGCACATGGGACAGGACAGTTCGCACAGGTTGGTGGGATGAATGTAAAGCGTTGTGGCGAAGAAAACGGTTTCACCAGCTTTGCGTTTGCGTGTGAAGTCGGCGAGTTGGCGCAAGGCTTCCGCGTGTTCTGTGTGATACAGAAATAAACCTTCTTGTGGAGATAGGCGTTGGCCTTCCATAACCTTATCAGCGATCATTTGTAGCTCAACGGTGGGCATGATCAAGCTTTCTTCTAATAGGCTAGTCATGGTTTATCCTTTTTCTTTTTGTCATCGAAGTGATCACAAAGGTTGCAATGGCTGTGAGTTCCACATTCATCGCTGCGTCGTTTGGTAGGGTCCATACCACAGCTGCCGCGGCGAATGCGCACTTTGCCAGTTAAGAGCCATCCAATCGCCAGCGCGGCAACAGCAAAGAGTACCACAATTATGGCGACGAGGGTTGTCTGTAGAAAGCTGGACAAGTTATGAATCCTCCTAAGAAAGCACGAACCTTATCAAATGATTACGAAAGTAATCAACGATAAACACAACAGTTAAGAGAAGGGAATATGTGGAGTAGCTTCGGCGAAGCTGCCCCACGTTGTAGTGCCGCTTCACCGAAGCGGCATAAACAAAGGTTTTAGAAATAGCGTTTCACAGCAAAAACTAAATCATGGTTCACAAGTTTTGAGGTAGGAACTAAGTAGCGATACTCTAAGGCGACATCCGAAACGTCATCGAGTGGATAGCTTATTCCCGTGATCACTTGCCACGCAAAGTTGTCTGATTGATTCCCAAGAAAGAAATCGTCATCAGCTGCCATGTGGCTAACAGCAGCATAACCAATTCCTCCCCCAACATACGGAGTGAACATGCAGTTTTGTACGAGCTCCCATATTCCGTTGAACATCACTGTCGTGATGTAGTTGGTTCCCTTGAAGTTAACTGTATCGATACCATCAGTTAAATCGTATTTAATGGAGTTACGTCTAAAAGTAATTTCGCTTTCTATACGAAACCAGTTGTCAAGTTTAACGCCACTACTCACTCCCAAAACAAAACCTGGATGTGTATCCGGCTTCAAGGGTGTATCAAAATCTAAAAAATTTACCCCTATAATACTGCTTACGTAACCCGCAACTTCGACATCCTCATTCGCGTAACCTTGTACAGAGCTGAGAAGTAAAGTCAGCATCATCAAAATTTTCTTCATACCATTCTCCATTTGTTCACACAGCACTACGCTGCGCGGGGAGATGTTATAGAAAACAATTAAATTTATGCCATAAAAATTATCATTTTTAAACCCGACTTGCTCAGAGACCCTGATTGCTACCAAAATCACCATTTCAAGCTGCGCGTGGTATACGAGGAAGGACGAAAATTGGGCAAAGTGTTTATTTTCCGTTCCTTTCGTCTTTTACGTCTTTTTTATCGTTTATTATTAGCTTGATTTTTAAACTAACTTGTATTAAACTGCTTATATTAATTGGAGGTTTTAGTGATTGGGGGTTTTATCTCTTTTCTTTTCCTCAGTTTAATGTCTATTTTAGGCACATCTCAGACTGATCAGCAAAAACATGAACTCGACCTGATTTTCGATCAGCCTATGCCTGATTCGCAGGTCATCTATTCTCTCGTAAACGCCGGAACAAAAATTCCATTGACGCAGCTAACCTTACGCGGTCTTCTCGCCAACGCGGAACAAACGGGCAGTATTGAGTTGTTGGATAGGGTCGTTGCTAATGGATTGAATCTTTCGGAAAAAGTGGAAGGTTCCGATCAGAGCGGCATTGCTTACATTTTAAATAGTGAAACCGACATAGCCATTAATTGGTTACTTACAATGTGGATGGATGGTCGTATCGCGGGCAACCTTCCTGGCGAAGTATTAGTCTTAAGACCCCTCATGTTAAGTACCCTAGTGGATAGGGCTCCTGAGCATTTATTACCCTCCCTGCTTCTTTCTACTAGCGAAGGCCACCGTGAACTATCTGAAGGGCGTAGAGGTGCTATACAGGTCATTTTGGATCGCGACGGCACTATCAGTGAAAAAGATAGAGCGCTCTACCTTGTGCTTGAGAGTGGTGACTTTGAAACAGCACAGTTTTTAGTGGATCATGGTGCTGACCTTGAGGGGACACAGCCTTTCCTACATGCATTAGCGCTTAGCCCTGTTTTCAACGAAGGTTGGACCCAGCGCTTGCTTAGTCAAGATGTGGTTGTTTGGAATGATTCCTGGATGGCGGTTGCTCTTGCTCGCGGTAATATTGAATTTGCGGCCTATGTTTTTGAGAAAGCTAAGAAGCCAGTAACGTTTGAGCAACTTCTACAAGTTCCTGTTGCCGCTTCCATGAAATATCATCAAGGCTATGTAGAGCTTATGAAAGGCGCTTTGGAGTGCGTGGATTCGCACTCGGCGCTCTATATGATCGTACATAAGGGGCATATGGGAGCACTTTCCGCCTTAAGCCATGCGTTATCAGATTTTGATCCTAATTGCCAGGATGAGAAAGGGAATACATCATTGCATTTGGCAGGTTCTCTTGGAAAAGTTGAAATCACGCGTTTTTTACTGCAAATGGGAGCTGATCCTTATGTGAAAAACAATGCTGGAGATCTGCCAAACGTGCCAGAAAAGCTCATCTTAGAAACAGCTCTCGACACTCCGTTGCCTAAATTGCTAGAGGCTTTTTTTGAGCGTGATGGCACGATAGAATACCTACAAACGCTGGTTCCTTTCCCTTTACACATAGCTTTAAAGCGGGAGAAAGCTCAAGACAATCTGGTTAAGGAGACGATCTCTCTATTGATTGCCCATGGAGCTGATGTCGATGCTCAAGGGGATTTGGTATGTGCTTCTCCATTACTTCAAGCTGTGCGGTCAGGACATTTTGATTCAGCACGCGTTCTTATCGAGAAGGGAGCTAACGTTACCCTTACTACACAATCAGGAGAAGGGATATTCCATGCCTTTGCTCGTGCTCCTTATGCTGACGAAGCTTTTTTAGAGGAGATGCTGCGCAAAGGTCTCGATATCAACCAAATGGACAATGGAGCAAAAACACCTCTTTGGCATGCCTTAGACGGTAAGAATATTAAGCTGTCGCATTTGCTAATTCAACACGGTGCCTCCTGTGATCACATTGAAGAGCATAAACTACCCTTTCTTCACTGGCTTAGTATGATTCCTATCAGCAATCTGTCCTGTGAAGATAAAGAACTACATCAGGAACTTTTCAAGCACGCTCTTGAGAGCCACAGTAACCCTGCAGCTGTTGTGGCTGGATCTGGGAACATGGAAGCGCTAGGACTCTTGCTAGCCATTGCTGACGAAGGTAACTGGTCTGTGGATGTTAATGCATGTGACTCGGACGGGAAATCACCGCTACATTATGCCGTCAGTCACAAGCGTTCCTCAATGGTGAAATGGTTACTAGAAAACGGGGCTGATCCAACGCTTGCAGATGCTGAAGGGGCAACTGCCCTGCATATTGCGTCGCGCCTTGGGACGCGCGGTATTGCCCGTTCTCTCACTAAAGCCGGCGGGTTGGCATTATTTGACCTTCAAGACAATTCTGGCAGAACGCCGAGAGACTACGATTTTTGCTACGAAGGTACTGCTACGAATTTTCTCAAAATTTTTGGTCATGCCTGGGAACTAGAAGGTGCTGTTGAACTTGGGAATTACTCTGTTGAGCTGGAAGGTAGCTTTGGAATTGCATTCTTACCGTATGCTCTTGAATCTGTAAGCAAGGCCCATCAAAATAATCCAGAAGTGATTACGCAAGCACGTCATCAGTTATTAAAGGGCCTTTTTGCTCGACCTCTAGATTTTAGCACATGGCCCTACGAAAATTACGGAGAAGGTGCAGCCGCCGCTCTTAGGGCGATAAACAAAGAAACGGTACTGACTCTTACAGGATGGAATGGCCACGGCATCACGGTGCTGCTGCACAAAGGCTATTTAATGGTCTGTAACCGCGGCTTGGGATCGGTTAGACCTATTGATGTGTATCGTATTGATGAGAAGCTCGTGACAGCTTCCGTAATGTTTGAGCTGAACTGGCAAAATGTCTTTGATTTTGAAGAGACCCTTCCTGTTATTCTAAGAAAGCTGCATGCGACAAAGGATTGGGTTGCTGAAGCCGTGGAAACGCTTTGCCCTATAAGAGATAATCAGGTTGTGGGCAATTGCGCTTGGGAGAGTATTGAAACAGCTCTTTGTGCTCTCCTTACCGTGGAAGAGCTTTTAGAAAATGGTGGTGACGAAGCGAGAAATATCGCTGCAGTAGAAAGTGCATTCGACGCGTTTCAGCTGTTTTCACAGCAACTACGCCTAGATTTAGCGGAAGGTCTTGTTTCACGGCTTGAGCAAGATTGCGAATTCAAAGATTCCCAATCGATCCATCAGATGGCGGAACAAGTTAGTAAGTTGCCCTTAGAGGAATTAGCGGAAGCTAATCCAGAGTTAGATACGCCTAAAGAGATGCTGCGAAGGCAGTTTGAATGCCGCGCTCATGCTTCTGAAGCATGGAGACTCGGTATGCAAGAACGTTTCACAGCCCTCAAGAGTCGACTTTCCCGGTAGTCCATGCTTTCCAAAGTATTAGGATATTTACCGCAGTGCCTCTGTGGTAAAAAATCTAAAAAATCAAAACGAACGTTTAACGTGATGTGGCGGGGAACGAATTGCTGCGGCGGAGAGAGCCGCGATTCCAATGAGGTTAGTGATGACCATGCCAGACATGGCAATGTCCGCCAATACCCAAACAACCGTAACATGCATCAGGGCACCAATAGGTACCAAGGCGATAAAGATATACCGGAAAATGGAGATAGAAGCTGACCCCCAAAGATACTCCACAGCCCTTTCAGCGCAGCACGCCCAGGCTAAAATAGTCGTGTAGGCGAAAAGCATCAATGAAACCATGACAATGTAGGCGCCAATCTGACTGCCCAACCCGGTCTCAAAGGCGTATAAGCACAGGTTAGTACTTTGCATTCCAGGAGTATTCCAGGCGCCGGTAACAATCAATACTAGGCCTGTAACGGTGCATACCACCATCACGATCAACGGGGCCACTAATGCGACGATTCCAGCCGCATGCGGATCTTGTGTCCGGGCGCTGGATTGCAGGATGGGGGCCATGCCTGTACCTGCATCCGTGGCGAAGATTCCGCGGCTAAAGCCAGCAGAAATTGCCTTCATCATTCCAAAGCCGATGGCTCCTCCAGCTAAAGACTCGGACGAAAATGCTGCAGAGAGCATAGTACCAAACGCTGGAATGACTGCATCGATGTGCAATGCCAAAATTGTAAGGGCGGTCCCCAAGTAGAGTACCGCCATTAAGGGTACAATGGAGGAAGCAAGGCGTGCAAAACGCTGTAATCCACCAAGAAGGACCACTCCTACCAATATTGCTACCAGAGAGCCGAAAAGCAATGGATCGATATTCAGACGTTGTAGTGGTAGAGAAACCGAGTTCACTTGAACCAAATTTCCGGCCGTAAAAGCACCCAATATGACCATGAGAGCAAATGTTTTAGCTAAGCGCGGTGAACCCATCCCTTTGTTTAGGTAATACATAGGGCCGCCCACAAGCTCGCCAGTTTCGTTCTTTTGTCGGTATTTTACTCCCAAAAAGCAGCTCACATATTGGATAATGGCACCAAAAAACGCCATCAACCACATCCAAACCAACGCACCAGGACCCCCGGTAGCCAAAGCTACAGCCATTCCAGAGATGTTGCCTGTTCCTAAATTTCCTGCAAGGACGGCTGATACGGCTTCGTAATGGGAGATGCTTCCTTCAGAACTTTCGCATTTTGATAATAGGTTGCGAAAACCCTGGGGTATTTGAGTTAACTGAATCCAACGCAAACGAATGCTAAGATAGATTCCCAATCCAAAGATGGAGGGAAAGATAATATAGAATGTTAGCCATTGATTAATGGCTGTAATAAAATCAAATTGAAACATAATAAGAGATTATGCACGGAATAGGCAAAATAAACAAGTAGGAAACCAAGGAAGGGACGTGAAAGATAGGACAAGGACGAAAAATAAGTAACCTCTATAGTTTTTACGTCCCTTACGTCTTTTTCGTCCTTCCTAGAAGGTTAAATATCGTCATCATCATCATCATCGCTATCGTCAACGATGACTTCTTCTTCCTCTTCTTCCTCTTCGGGATCATCAACGTCAAAGTCTACCGGTGGAGGAGTGGGTTTAGGAAGTGGGCGACGCACTGATTTTCCGGCTGGGACTGGCACATCATCCACCCATATTGGGGAACTCCATGCGATATGACCGTCTTCTTGGGTCACGCGGATGTAGTAATAAACAAACGGTGGCTTTTTGTCTTTGTTGTCTATCGTAACTTTATTGAGGGGCGTTAGATCATCGTAAGTGAATTCAAGGAAATAATCCTTGGGTTTTAACGTTTCGATGACTTTTCCGTTTCGAATAATTTCAATTGTCTTAAGTTTTTTAGTTCCCGCTACGGTGCCTGATAGGTGTCTGTTAACGGTCAATCCTGCTTTATCAGCGGTGGAAACTTCGCTGCCCATTGGTTTGCCAGCAAGCGAAAAATTCACAATGATACGCTCACCCGTTGTGGCATAGCAGGAGCGCTGGTATAACGCTTCTAACAGGCCGGCACGCGTTTGTTCTTTAGCGATGATTGCGGTAAGACCTGGGGAATATTGCTCTTGATCGCCTTGGAAGAAGTCAGCATAAGTGCCGCGGTCATCAAGACCACCAGCGACAAATCCGACGCGAATATTATCTTTGAGGGCTTTTTGAATAGATCCTTCAGGGGCTTCCTGAACACCTTTTTTACCACCAGCACGGATGGGACGCGGATTGCCTTCTTTAGCTGTGCATTCGGAGGATCCCCAGGCGTTATAGATTTCGACCACGCGTTCAAACTCGGGATCATGCTTGGTGAAATCAAACTCGTATCCTTTACCCATGGTAAAGCAGGGGATGGCTACAAATTCCTTAGGGGTGGCCTGCTTGTAGATCTTTTTGAGGCTTCCGTATTTTGCGTCTTTTTTGCGTAGAACAGGTTTGTTGTCTTTGGGATACACAAATAGACGGATGCCTTCTTCTCCTGGCACGCCAGGAAATTGGAAACCGAGCAAGGCGTTAAATCGGTCGTCTTCGTTGAATTCGATGACGTTTTGACCGATAACCTTCCAGGTATCGACAGGCGTTTCTTCTAAACTCTCAAAGGACGAGCTTCCATAAAAGTTCAAAGCACGGTCATCGCGGAAATGTCGCAAGCAAGACTCGATACTTTCGGTTGAATCAAAGCGTTCTGATTCTCCGTGCAGAAGACCCCAGAATAAGTTGACATCACTTTCAGCGAAGCACTTAATTGGTGGGGAGCAGAATGTTTCTTTCGTTTTGGTGTTGTACAACCGAATGGTGTAGACGCCAGGTTCATTAAAATAGAGGTTTGGCAGGGTAATGAAACCTGTTTCTGGAACAAATAGACGCCATTTAAGGTTTTCACGAAGATGTTCATGACTTAATTCAATAAGCGTGTCTTCTGGAGCGTGATTTGTGAGGTTACCGAATTCATCCTCGAACCGAACAATCACATCGAATCGCTTATTACGTGTGACAAATGAGGGTGTCAGCACTTTAATGACGCTCAGAGGACCGCCACGGACATCTAATGAGAACACTTCAGGTTCTTCATAATGTCCTTTTCCGGTGGGATCGACATAGAGATAGAAGGGACGGCGGCGTTGTGCGGTAGTTTGAGCGCTGTTTCCAGAGGTGCTTTTTTTGCCGGGAACTGGTTTTTGATTCCCTACCATAAAGGTAACGCTGTCGCCTGATGGGATATCAATTGGTAGTTTGAATTCGTAATGCGGAGTAAAACTCTCTGGAGTTTCTACCTGTGTGCCATTGAGTACCTTACCATTGGGAAGGATGGCGTAGATAGCGTTATTGGCTTCACTGGGGCTTACATCGGGGAGCTGCCAGTCAATATCACGTCCTTTAGAAGCAATATCAAACTTTAATCTTGTGCCTTTAGGCAGTGTTGCAGTTGGAGTGTAGATGAATTTCCACGTGTTAATTTCGCCTGCTAAGGCAACGCTTGGTTCACAAAAACAGATTGACCGCCGCATGTATTCCCGCTCCAAGTGAAAAGGATAATTTGGACGCCATTGTGCCTGTATCTCTTTTGTTTTTCAAGCGATTAGATCAAGGCTTGCGACGCTGTTGACTGAGCAGGTAAGGCCAAGCGACGCTGTAGGTAGGGTGGCGGTGCCTGTCCCCAGGCACCGGATCTGAATTCCATTGAGCTGACGTTTGTTTAACTGACTTTTAGATCTCGCGGTCTGGGGACAGACCGCGCCACCCCAATAGAGGCGTCGTCAGGCTTTAGGCAGGTGGCCTTAACCTGCGTATTCGACGATGCGCTTCTCTCGGATGACAGTGACTTTGATACGTCCAGGACAATTAAGCTTTTGCTCAATGCGCTTACTAATATCTTTGGCTAGATTGAGGGCTCCGATGTCGTCGACAACATCGGGCAAAACGGAAATTTGAACTTCCCTACCGGCCTGCATGGCATAGGCGCGTTCGACTCCGGGAAATCCGTGAGTGATTTCTTCAAGATCTTTCATGCGCTTGATGTAGTCTTCTACAGCTCCTAGGCGTACGCCAGGACGCGAGGCAGATAAAGCATCGGCTCCATGGCACAAACTTCCTTCAATGGTAATGGGCTCCATCTCAAAGTGGTGACATCCGATACCATTAGCGACTTCTTTGGATTCCCCATGTCTAAGGGCTAGCTCGTAGCCGACCATTGCATGGGAGCCGCCTACTTCATGCGAGACGGCTTTACCGATATCATGCAACAATCCGATGCGCTTGGCCAAGCGTTCATTGAGGCCCAGTTCTGCAGCCATCAACCCCAGTAAATAGGAGACCTCAAGCGAGTGGTCCAGAATGTTCTGTCCATAGCTATAGCGAAAACTAAGTTGTCCTAGCAATGTCATCAAAGCTGGATGCATGTCCAAACAGCCAGCGCGCAGGGCTGCATCTTCGCCGTACTTGAGAATCTGCTTCTGCACTTCTGCCTTCTGACGCGTGATGGCTTCCTGAATACGTGTGGCATGGATGCGACCATCGGAAATGAGCTCAGAAAGCACCAACTTGGCAGTATGTTTTCGGATGGGATCAAATCCGGAAAGAACCACTGCGCCAGGCGTATCATCAATGAGGATATTGATACCCAGCTCACGCTCAAGTAATCGAATATTTCGACCTTCACGACCGATGATGCGACCTTTCATTTCATCGCTTGGTAACATGACTGTGGTCACGGTAGCCTCTGAGATACAGGGAACGCACAAGCGATTAATAGCAGTCGCAATGATTGTTTTGGCTATTTTTTCGGCGGCTTCTTCAGCTTCCTGTTGTTTGCGACGTGATAGCTGTATAGCTTCGGCTTCTATATCGGCCTGTAGGCGTTGAAACAGAAGCTCTTTAGCTTCTGTGGCTGTTAGACCGGAAGTTTTTTCAAGCTGCTCTTGAAGGCGTTGCTTAATATGTAGAATGTCTTTTTGGTGGCCATCAAAAGTTTGTTTTTGTGATTGTAACGAAACTTCGCGACGATCTAACTCCGCCAGTTTTTTTTCGAAGACATGCATGCGTTGATCGAGTTTATCTTCGCGCGTTTTCAAGCGCTCTTCTTCTCGCTGATTTTTTTGGCGTTCGCTGAGGCGTTGCTGATCAATTTCGCGCTCGATATCCATTTGGCGTTGCTTTAGGGATAGCTCTCCTTTTTGCAGGGCTGCGGATGCCTGGTTTTCGGCTTTATCGATTAAGTTTGTGGTGATTTGCTGAAAACTGCCCAAGCGCAACCTTAGAGCTCCCCATGAGCCGATCGCACCGACCGCAAATGCTATGGATGCAATGTTGAATAGATCGCCCAACACTCCCTCACTATTGATCGCTTTCTTCGAAATTTTCGATTTGAGAAGTTGGCTTTAGCCAAACTTTCTCCACCATGCGGTCGTTAGAACTCAACACTTCTAGATCTAGGTTATCACGATGGATGATAAAGCCTTTGGGTGGAATGGATCCAGCGCATTGAAAGATAAAACCCGCCAACGTGTCATAATCCCCTTCGGGGAATGTGACATTCAGTTGCTCCTCGATATCTAGGATGCTCATACGTGCATCAACCACCCAACCGCCTTCGGGATTGGCGGTATACATCGATTCTTCGTCGTCGTATTCGTCCGCTATCTCGCCTACAATCTGTTCCAAAATGTCTTCAATTGTCACAATCCCTTCGGTGCCACCATACTCATCGACAACGATGGCGAGGTGCACTTTTTTATTGCGGAATTCCTGTAATAGCAGCGACAACTTCTTTGTTTCTGGAGTGAAAATCACATCTTTTACGATTGTTTCGATTGGCGCATCTAAAATGCTCTTGTTACCTGAGGCTTCAGCTTCCATGTACTTTCGTAAAAGGTCCTTGTGCATTAAAACGCCCCTGATTTCGTCAATAGAGGTCCCGAAAACAGGAATACGGCTGTAACCTTCAGGATCCAGCAGGCGAGTGGCTTCACGTATAGAAATGGTTCCGGGTAGGCTGAAAACATCCACGCGAGGTACCATCACCTCTTTGGCCAACTGATGCCGAAAGTTCACCACCGAAGCGATCAACTTTTTATCATGAGCATCAAAGCGGGATGTAATTTTAAGTTCTTGCAGCAGTTCAAGGATTTCGCGTCCAACCTCTGCTGTAGGGTCGTCGTCACGATCTAAATGATCTGTTTTGCGCACATAGCGCAATAGGGAGTAGAGGGGTAACGCTAATGGTAGAGTTAATAATAGGTAGACAGACGCGAGAGGGGCACAAAAGCGGTATGCGGGCTTTGAAAAACGCGTCCCTAACACTCTAGGAAGGTATTCTCCACATAAAAATCCCACTATTAGTAGTGCCACGAGTGTTAAAATAGACACCCCCCAAGTATGAGCGTCAGGTGATTGCGTCTGCTCAAAGGGGGGTATATCCAGCAGGTAGAGCCAAACGACGGCTGCGATGGCAAAGAGAAACCGCAGGATTGACGAGGTAAACATCAAACAGAATTGGGTGGCCGCAGACCAACTTGTAGACCAAAATAGGCGTGCCAAGGGTTGGAATAGGATCAATCCTAATTGAGTGGATTCCAAAGAGGCCATATCTCTAGGGAAAAGCCGGCGTCTGGCAGCCCGCAGGCTGCTACATAAAAAAAGTCCTAACAGAAGCACTAGCGTAATGATCGAAAATGTGGCGGGCGACAAAGGGGGAACTCCTCTAGTGAGTAATTGTAACCGAGATGTGGTATACGTCAAATTTCATTATGGGACAACAGCCTTCAAAAGGAAGTCATTTTTTCTCAAATGAGAAAGATGCCGTCTTTCAGCGGTCCGCATAGCTTTGCGATCTACGGGATCGATGTCATCATAACCCATCAGATGCAATAGTCCATGCACGATGTATAGTGTGGTTTCTTCATAAGGGTTTTTATCATGTTCAGTGGCATAGGTCATGGCAGTTTCTGGACAGACAAACACATCGCCAAGCATGTGGTAGGGGCCTGCCTCATCCTCTATAGGAAACGAAATGCAGTCGGTAGGGGATGGGTCATTAAAATGCTGCTGATGCAATTCACAAATTGTGGCGGTGCTAACTAGATAAATAGCGACCTCATCGCACTTGCGATTTTCTAATTCAATGACAGATTGCGCAACTGCTCTAATGCTATCTGGAGAAAGCCTTAGGCAATTTTGCTCGTCAATGACTTGGACGTTAATCATTTGTGTTGATGGCTTGTAAAGGAGATAAGATGCAGAGGCAAGCTAAGCCTCTGCTTCAACGGCATAGAAGCCATTATTTAACGGGGGTCTTGGGTAAACCAGTGATCTTTTTCTTTTTTTCATCAAAGCGTCCAAGCTGTCTTAATACGTCGATGCGCTCAAAGCGCTTCAAAACGTTACGCTTGGTACCGCCCCTGTTTGACTTGCCGAAGCTAGGGTGTCTAGACATTTTAAATTACCTTTTTCCTGTTGATTATAGCCTTAACGCACCTTAGGAACAAAAATCGTCGGTGCCAAGTTAGCGGCTACCGCGTTCTCGTGTTCTTTATAACCTTTAGGCAACGCGTCTTTTTGTGGACCTGTCTTTTGAGATGCACGCTGATGTCTGCGTGGGCTTCTCTGACGGCGCTCGTTTTGTTTGCTAATTCTTACCATGAGGAGTACTCCTTGTCGTTTCGCCCTGCAGTATAAGGGCAAAGGAATATTTCGGCAAGCATTATAGGGATTGAAGAACCGTGAATTGTGGGGTCCATTGAAAACTTTGTTAACGCCGCTTCGGCGAAGCGGCTACAACGTGTAATAAAACATGTAGTTTTATGTCGCTGGTAGGCTCGATTTTATTGATAAACATGACCTATTTAAAAATAGTTTTTGATTAAAATTCGGTTTGTTGATAAGATTAAGAGTGAAGGGGAAGAAGAGGTACACCCAATAATCATTCTCCAAAGCTTATGAAATCCTTGCCTCAATCGGCAAGCGTTTTAGGAACTTTTTATGGACAGCCAACATAGTGAGTTCCGTCTTGGTTGAATAAGCAGGAGTGAATGCAGACAGTATGATTTTTCTGACTTAGTTAGACTAATCGTCTGCATTTTAGGTAAGGGCTAGGTGTACGCTCGCTTTCCCTTCACATTTAAATAAGAAGCTTGCGTTGCTCTAAAGATTGGGGTTCGTTAGGCTAATAGGAACAAAGTTTAACCCCCTACCTAGAGATTATGGGCTCAACAGTAAAACCCCGCTACGAACATGACGATTGGTTTGAGCAGTACTCTGTTACCAACAAACCAAAGTCCACAGGTTTACCATCTACAACTTTTCCAATTGATTCCTACCCTTATGCGAGTGGCGATAGCATATCCTCTGCTTCCGCGGAACCATCCGTTCATCAATCCTTTAAAATAGATCAATTTATTAACACTACAGTACCGACGGTTTTGAGTGCTGGTGGGGTAAGTGTTTATTTGGGACCTAGCCGCTTGGATGACAAAGCTGGTCAAGCTATTGATATTCGTGCTCCCGAGCAAATGTTTCAGTATGTACCCCCTTGGTTAGCTGAGGTGCGTCGCACCGAAGAGGCGGAAAGGGCGCGTAAACGAAAAGATGCTGAGTTGGCTCCTGGAAATGGCGGGCTTCTTGCTGCTCTTGGCCGTTTTGTCACTACTCCGATATTTAAAGCACTTAGGCTGTTTGAAAAAGCTTTTAATCTGTTGGAAAAACCTTTGATGGGAATCCTGGCAGCTCTTAGCAGTCTTTCGCAAAGAGCTCTTTCGGGTGCTTTGATTGTTATGGATCGTGTTGTATTGCCGGTTTGGAACCCCCTGGATCGTATGTTAGTGCGTGCGACTAACTGGATTGGCAAGCAGATTGATCGAGCATATGCGCCTCTAGAAAAAGCATTTCAATATGTCAAATCTAAAGGCAAAAAGATGCTTGATACTCTATTAAGTCGGTTAGAACAAGCTCCTAAGCGAGTGTCGGGTTGGCTGGATCAAGCAATCAACTATTTGTGGAGCTAAACCCAAATTTTCGTTATCGTACCGGCATAATTAAAAGATTATAGCCCAAGCAAAAGGTTTTTCATGATTTCTGCAAAAAGCGCAAGCCCTTGGATCATAGGCATGGCTCTATTCTCCATGTTTTTTGGTTCTGGCAACCTCATATTTCCTATGGCTGTGGGAGCTTACGCCGAAGGTCATTATCTGTATGGTACGCTTGGATTTCTGATGACGGCTGTGCTACTGCCATTTGCTGGTGTATTTACGATGGTCCTTTTTCGTGGCGATTATGTACGCTTTTTCTCTGTCTTGGGACGCACCCTCGGTTTTATTGTTACGTTGCTGATGCTCACATTTTGGATACCCTTAGGATCCGGGCCACGTTGTGTCACGCTGGCATTTGCCGCCAGTAAATCTTATGTTAACACCATCCCTCTTTGGGCGTTTAGTGCGGGATATTGCCTTTTTGTGTTCGCGCTTTTATATAAGGAAAGCCGTATTTTATCTTTGCTGGGGAAGGTTTTAACTCCTGCACTGTTGATTGCGTTGGTAGTTGTGGTATTTGCGGGTCTTTATAATAGCCCTGGACTGCAAGCCGTGGAACATCACCCTTTTAGCGTCTTTTTAGTGGCGTTGCGCGAAGGGTATAACACTCAAGACCTCATAGCCTCCTTCTTTTTCTCTTCTGTTATCATTGGAATTTTGAATCATACTGACAAAGATATTCGACCCGCGTCGGAACGACGGCACCTAGCGTTAACGTTACGTGGTGGTTTAGTTGGCGTAAGCATTTTGGCTTTGGTTTATTTAGCGTTGCTTTACTTGGGCGCGGCATACTCTTCGATGCTTAATGGACTGGGCAAAGATGCTCTGATCTCGACGCTTTCGATTCATTTGCTTGGTTCTAAAATGGCCTTCCTACCGGTTTGTATCATTGGTTTGGCCTGCATCACTACGTCTGCTGCCCTGACCCTTGTATTTGCGAATTTTGTGAAGAGCTCTCTATTCAAAAATCGTATTAGTCAGGAATTGTCTCTGACAATCACTAGTGTGGGTACGTTTGGCATGTCCTTGTTTGGATTTGAGAGTATCTCAGCGATGCTTTCTAACGTAATGGCTATATTCTATCCCATCTTGATTGCTTTGATTGTGGTTAACCTAGCTTTGTATGGACGCCGTATCGTGAAGCAAGACGCAGCAGAAGCGGCAGCCTCTGAGATTGCCGCCTAAGACCCTCCATAAAAAAGAAGCACTGTAAGCGACAATAAGGCAAAGGGCCTTCACTATAAAACCGCTCTCAGTTCGGCTCTTGATGTAGCGAGGGAAGAGACTTGTTATAACCCGACTTGCTACCTACATCGCGCTTGAACACAGCCGTTCTTTCCTAGTGAAACGTTGCGCATCGAAGGCCAAGTCGAGACTTGGCCGAGTGGCGCGACTTTTCAATTGGGAAGAATAGGCCTGTTCTAGCGCGACAAACTAGAGGTGAAACTTTTGAAATAGTGTTTTCTTCAATTTTCAAGGTGAACATTGTCTGTAACTCGCTCTAGCTCTGGCTCACTCATTTACCCGATCTATCTTGTCTGGCAACTTGCCAAGGGCAGGCCCTTAGACCCTGATTGCTACCAAAACTTGCCGCACAAGTCATTGAATTTGAATT
>CAYTFC010000056.1:0-20728 GCA_964436955.1 uncultured bacterium
AATTATACATCAGCTCGGACAAACTGGGGTGTCCAGTTTTTGGGGGCAACTATACCAAAGGGACAAAAATACCGTACGTCATTTGTCTCTTTTCCGAGGTCGCTTAGGTCCCTTTCCTAGCTTCTAGTCAAAAACAATCTCCGATTTTTGATAAGACAGAAGCTACTTATAGCCGCCATGAGCAGGTATGAATTGCCTAGCCATTAGATACCTCATAGAAAATTATTCTACGAAAGTACCAATAAATTACTTAAAGAACAAGAAAAGGGGCCTAAGGGACAACTATCGATGGTCAGTTGTCCCCTTAGGTCTTGAGTTCTTTATTTCCACTTACCTGTAACTAGCCATCTTACCGACTTGTAGGGAACTCTAATTACTGTTGGTAGTTTATTCGCAAAATCAGGAGCCTTAATTCTCTTATAAGCTGCGTAACCTACCCTAACAGAAACCAATCCAGCGACTCCACCTAAAGCTGTTAGTTGCAACCAACCAGGAGCATCCATCACCGACCACTGTACAGCACTAGCACTGTTGCCAATTACCCACAAACCGACATTGCTTATCGCAGACGTCGCTGACCAGGTCGTCAATGCAACTTTCCAACCTATTGCCGGTAAATACTCCATTGCCAAATCTGTTGCCTGTGTACGCAGATTTAACAGATAAAGAGCGGTCACTCCAAGCGATACCAAACGATTTCCACGCATCCATGAACCAATCACAATAGACTGAGCGGTGAATCCTAGATAGACGCCAAGCACCAAATTACTGCCATACGCAGCAGGTTCAAATAAATAACTAGCAGACTGGCAAAATCCATGCCAAATCTGAAGCATAACAGCTGCTCCTATTGTAGCGCGGGTAAGGCCTAGTACTGTACGAATCGACCAGGTTCTACCTTCTCCGGCTAGCGTCCATATGTCGGACACATACCCCTTAGCATACTCCCATGGAGAAAATCCAATCAAAGCGGAAACCAACGTTTCAGCGCCCGATACGATTGCATTATGCCTAATGGCTGCAAAGATTCCTCCAGCCACAGCCCCTTTTCCTCGCGCCCCCATGTTCCGCGGTCCCGCGGCGTTCACAACTGCCTGCAACGCACCCGCATTCGCGGGTGCGTTCCACTGTGCAAGATCGCCCGCTATTACAGGATTTGCAGGCGATAGCAAAGCGTCAATAGTAGTATTAACGTCATTGACAAGAGTCGCGAAATGCTGCAGAGGCTGTCCTTTCATCACGTCAGCAATCGCGTTGTTCCATTGCGCACCGTTAAGCTCCATTTCCTTCATTTTGGCTTTATGATCACCATCTACAAGGGAAAAATCAACATGCGGCCCCTTATTTACCCATCTTGTTTCTATTTCATCCATTGTGGCTGGGGCTGGTTTCCAAGCCAAACGCGTCTGTGCGGTAACAAGAGCGGCTTCTTTTGCTGCAAGTTTCTGATCGGGGGTTTGCTGTCCATGCGGTATTACAGGTCGCGGATTAGCTTGTAAATGGGCAATGAGCTCATTTTTTGCTACCTCGACTTCCGCCTTTGCCACCTCAACAGCCCGTTTTGTCTTTTTCTCCCATATAACTGGCCACAGGGAGTTAAACGCCTGAACACGCTTCGCGTCATGAATCACATACAGCAGGGTATTTATGTCATCGGACAAAGTAGCACAAAAGGCTGCCTTATTCTCGTCAATCAACTCTTGTTTAAACGCCTCAGACCATGTATTGATAGGCTTTTCTTCTACAGCTCGGTTAAAATTTTCCTCTGCTTGCTGTTTAAAATCACTCCATTTGCGGTTAACAGCTGACACAAATTTATTTAACTCTGCTTGATCAACTGCCCCAAAACTGCCACTATTTGCGAATGTCCGGAATTCAACGGAAATTTCTGTTTTTGCTTTTTCAACTGATTTTAAAAATTTCGCTTTTTCCTTACCCCTAGCTACCAGCTGTGACTTAATGTCGAGCACGTCCATGGCTTTACCCCATGCCCAATCTACGGAGGACTTCGCAGCTCCGCCTGCTTTCGCAATAATACCAGGTTTGGCAGGTGCATCGCTTTTGGCTTTAGCAATTTCTTTTTCTTGTTCTTTTATTTTTTCCTCGAGCTTTTCGATCTTCTCTTCTTGCTTTTCAACATTTTCTTCTATTTTGGGCTCGTCTTTTTTGGCTTCAACTTTTTTAACTGCAGGCTTCTTTGCGGGTTCCTTTTCAATCTCTTCGGCCCAGCTAGGACTCATCACTCCCCAAGTATGTGCACGGAGGTTGCCACCAAAGTTACTAGCATCATGCCAATAGGTGGTGCTCTGTTCGCCAAGCGAAGCAAACTGATAACCGGTAACGGTATTTGCAACATAGAAACCTGAGGCCATTGCTGCGCTATAGACCCTCACAACTACAATTTTTATTGTCTCTATAGCGTGGGTAAAACGCTTGGATACTTCATCCCCAAATAAGCCTTGAGCCGCATCAGCAGCTTTCTTTGCTTCAACTTTTCCTACCATAATTGCCTCTCTCCCCTATTAATATATGTGCTATCGGCCTTTCGCGATAAATGCTGGATCTGGATCTAAAATACTTTCTGCCCACTGAGCAGGTTTCCACGAACTCACGTATGGGTAAAGAACTCTCCACCCACGTGTCCAAGGCCATGGGCGGTCCATACTGGTGACTCTACTGGTCATATCAGACAAGAAGTGTCTAAGTTCGCGCTCGCTTTCCCGGAATGCTTTGTCTTTGTTCTCGGAGTCTTTAACTTCGCGAATACAGCGCTCTAGTCTGCTTGTCATTTTCACTGAATGAAAAAGCTTTGTGCAGTGTCTACAAAAGCCCTCTCTATCAAATTTCGTACCCCATTGCCGTACACGCTCGCCCCAAGTTTTTTGGACGTGATGATAAAGCGTGGCGGCCCCATCTTCGGCAATATGGGTGATTTTCTGTACTAAAAATTTATCGATTTCCCTTTGAGAATAGGGCTGGGCGCGCATGAGTTTCGACTGTCCTAAGGACATCTCGCGAAGCTTTCTGTGGGTGGAGCGATAGGCTTCACATCGCTCGTTAATAGCTCGTGGATAGACCCTTCGGCACGCCCAAATAAGCTCGGATCGTTTTGACTTCATCTTATTGACAGCTGGATTGTAATAGGCTTCTGGCCGCGGCTGATCATCACGGTTAACGGCATGAGCGCGACGCGACGCGCTAAGTGTAGCAGCCTCATCTTTCAAATTTTTCAGCGATAAAGTGAGCATGTCGCGGAAAGATGCATCGACATAATCCACAATTTTATCGCTTAAGTAGGCTGCCGAGAAAGGATGCAACGTCCCCAAAACTGCCAAGCATGTAGCTATAGCAGACGCGACCGCAAGCGTACCATTGTCATCAGATTTACGATCTAGCGTCTTCCACAATCCCAAACAACAAAAAGAGGCTAGTGTGGTAATTACCCATAAAGCCAAATAGTAAACAGTTTGCGCTACGCCGGTGATTGTTGCCACCGCATAACTCACGTGCGTTGTCAACGCTTCGTCGTACGAAACCTCTTTACCGCGACTCCGCAACTCAGCATTAGCGTCATCAATCAGCTGCTTCGTATGAAACGGCTGCAGATAAACATACATTCTCTCCTCCCCATCCCCCGAAAACCAGAAGAAGGGTCAAGATTATACATCCTTAACAATAAATCGTCAAAGAGAGAGAGCTCGTCAAAAAATGAGTATCTCCTATAAGGTGTAAAAAGATTACACAAGGAGTAGATTTTGTTAATTCAATATTTTGTCTTATTAGCGCTTTCATTGTTTGCGTATACCACCGCGAGCGAGCCAGATATGATTCTCAACGTTTCGTATGATCCGACTAGGGAATTCTACGATGACTATAATCAATACTTTGAAAACTACTGGCTACAAAAAACGGGACATCAAATCAACGTAGCGCACTCACATGGCGGGTCGGCTAAGCAAGCGCGGTCAGTGATCAATGGGCTGCAAGCGGATGTCGTGAGCTTAGCTTTGGCATATGATATCAATGTGATTGCCAAGCAGACGGGACTTATCGCTAGCGACTGGCAAACCCGACTTCCCTTTGACAGTACACCCTATACTTCTACAATTGTTTTTTTGGTGCGCAAGGGAAATCCCAAAAATATTCGCGATTGGGAGGATCTCATCAAGCCCGGGATTAGTGTAATAGCTCCCAATCCTAAAACTTCGGGCGCAGCGCGGTGGACTTATTTAGCTGCCTGGGGATATGCGACAAAAAAATGGAATGACAATCCCCTAAAAACGATGACGTTCCTGCGTAAACTCTATGCTAACGTTCCTGTTTTAGCTACTGGAGCTCGAGAAGCCACTACTACCTTCGTACAACGTCAAATGGGTGATGTTCTACTTTCTTGGGAAAATGAAGCTCTTTTGGTGCTCCAGGATATTTGTAAGGATGAGTGCGAGATTGTGATGCCCTCGCTCTCTATTCTAGCAGAACCGTCAGTAGCTTTAGTGGACAAAATTGTAGATAGACATCACACTCGACCCATAGCCGAAGCCTATTTGCAGCAGCTTTATAGCAAAGAAGGGCAAGAACTGATTGCCAAAAACTTCTTTCGTCCTCGCGACACGGAAATCGCAAAGAAACATGCACAACTCTTTCCAGATCTACCGATGATTACAATCAAAGAATTCGGAGGATGGGATAAGGCACAGAAAGTCCATTTCAATGATGGAGGCACTTTCGATAAGGTAATCATGTTTAAATACGATGGTCAAGAATGATGCCATTGCAGCGCACTCAGAACATCTTACCGGGCTTTCGCCTCACTTTAGGCTTCACGGTTTTCTATCTGACGATCATTGTGCTGATTCCGCTATCAGAGCTCTTTTTTGCCGCGGCACATTTAAGCCTGGATGATATTGTAGAAATCATCAGCAAACCACGTACGCTTTCAGCTTTTCAAGTTAGCTTTAGCATCGCATTTTTTGCAGCAGTCATTAACACAGCTTTTGGACTGGTGATTGCGTGGACGCTCACGCGCTATCGTTTTCCCGGCAAAAAGTGGATGGATGCGATGATCGATCTTCCGTTTGCATTGCCCACAGCGGTCGCAGGAATTGCTTTGAGCACACTATATGCGCCGAATGGATGGATAGGCCAATACCTTACACCATTGGGAATACATGTAGCCTATACACCCTTGGGCATCTGTGTAGCATTAGTGTTTGTAGGACTACCGTTTGTAGTGCGTACCGTGGAGCCTGTTTTGCAAGATCTGGATAGAGATGTCGAAGAAGCGGCCGCAAGCTTGGGCGCTTCGCGCATTAAAACGTTCGTAAAGGTGATCCTTCCCGCAATATTTCCCGCCCTGTTGACTGGCTTTGCCATGGCTTTTGCGCGCGGTTTAGGAGAATATGGCTCAGTCATTTTCATCGCTGGCAACATTCCATTGGTATCGGAAATTGTTCCACTCGTCATTATCATTGAGCTGGAACAATATAACATCGACGCTGCCACAGCCATTGCCGCCGTCATGTTGATCACATCTTTTTTGCTTTTATTGCTAATAAGTGCCTTTCAAAGATGGTCTGGAAATAGGAGACAACGAGCATGAAATCTCCTATATCCGAACCAGTACTCATTCGCTTCATTTTATTGGTTATCGCCATTGGCTATATCTTCGTTATAATCGGTCTACCACTATTAGTGATCTTTGTTGAAGCGCTGAGTCATGGCATCCATACTTACATGGAAGCATTTAAGGAGCCAGATGCCATCGACGCCATCAAACTGACGCTATTGGTAGCCGCCATCGCAGTGCCCTTAAATATGGTATTTGGAATTGCGGCATCATGGGCCATTGCCAAATTTGACTTCCGTGGTAAGAGTGTTTTAGTAGCGCTTATCGACCTCCCATTTTCAGTCTCACCAGTCATCTCCGGGTTCATTTATGTATTGCTGTTTGGCACAAACTCCTTGCTCGGTAGATGGCTTGATTCACATGATATACAGGTTATTTTTGCGGTGCCGGGAATTGTTTTAGCAACAATATTTGTGACCTTTCCTTTTGTGGCAAGGGAGTTAATCCCTCTGATGGAAGAACAGGGCAGCGAAGAGGAGGAAGCCGCGGTAATGTTAGGAGCCGGAGGCTTCCAAACATTTATGCGGGTCACATTGCCTAATATCAAATGGGGACTTCTTTACGGCGTTTTGCTCTGCAACGCCAGGGCGATGGGCGAGTTTGGAGCAGTGTCTGTCGTTTCAGGACATATTGAGGGCTATACGAACACCATACCCCTGCACGTGGAGTTACTATACAATGAATACAATTTTGTGGCAGCCTTTGCTATGGCATCCTTGCTAACCGTTCTGGCGCTGGTCACATTGCTCATTAAGTATTTTTTCGAGCTCAAATTTAACCATAATCACAAACAAGGATAGCGCTTTGAGTATCCAGCTCAAAAACATCAGCAAGAAATTCGGTAACTTCGTCGCATTGCATGACGTCAATCTCGATATTCAAAGTGGTGAGCTGCTAGCATTGCTAGGCCCTTCAGGATCCGGAAAGACTACTCTACTACGCATCATTGCAGGCCTCGATTTTCCAGATTTTGGAACCGTGCTCATCAATGGTGAGGAAAGTCAATCTAAGGATATCCGTGAGCGTCATGTGGGCTTTGTTTTCCAACACTATGCTCTCTTTCGCCATATGACCGTGTTCGAGAATGTGGCCTTTGGATTGCGTGTCAGGCCACGCAAATTGCGCCCAAACGAAAGCTATATTCGTACTAAAGTAATGGAATTACTGACCTTGTTGCATCTCGATGGATTCGATCAACGCTATCCCTCACAGCTTTCTGGAGGCCAACGTCAACGTGTGGCTCTGGCACGAGCTTTAGCCGTAGAGCCTAGCGTATTGTTACTAGACGAGCCATTTGGCGCTCTAGATGCCAAAGTACGACGTGAATTGAGACGCTGGATACGCCGACTGCACGAAGAAATTCATATCACAAATGTATTTGTGACTCACGATCAAGAAGAGGCTATGGAAGTTGCTGATCGTGTTGCCGTCCTAAATCAAGGAAGAATCGAGCAAATTGGCACGCCAGAACAGGTTTACCATTCTCCGGCAAGTAGTTTTATTTACGATTTTTTGGGTAACTACAATGCTTTAGATGGCTGGAGAGATATCAAAGGCGATTTGCATATTATGGAGGGAGAAAACACCTCCAAAACACGTCCAAAAGTCGTTTTATTTGCAAGACCTCATGAAATGACTGTTTTAAACGCCCCAGACCAAGGTGAGAGTATTGAGGTGAAGATCGCACATGTTAACCCTGCAGGGGCATTAGTAAAGCTGGAGCTAGAGCGAAAAAATGGAGCCGTCTTGCAAGCAGAGATTTCTAAAGACGAGCTAGAAGCGCTAGACATTCATCGTGGCATGCGTGTGTATGTGCGGCCCAAGGTCACCCGCATCTTCGAATAAGTGCGTGTTGCTTTTCAGGATTTTTAACGCAAAGAAAGGATCAAGATACGCAAAGACGCAAAGAAGAACCTGCGGTTTGAATAGGGTTTTAGGGAGTCTTCAGGCCTTGAGAGGCCTGAAGACCCAGCCTTATCTATTGTTAAACTGAGGCTATTTTTTCTTGCCTCTCAAGGCAAGAAAAAGTCCCTAACACCACTGTCTAACCACAGGTCCTTCTTTGCGTCTTCGTGTCTTTGCGTTAAAATCCTAAAAAAACAACACAAAGGATCAACTGGCGATGGCCGGATCGAAGATGCCCTCAAAGCATTTATAAACACCCTCAGGACCAACCTTCAAAAAGGGCGAAATAACATTTCTAAAAAGGCGCCGCTCCCAGCTTGCAGTTGCAGCCTGGTCGATCTTCCCAAGAATATTTCCATTACCGCGTACCTGTTTGCCAAAGAATCGATCCATTCTTAGCTGCTGACGCTCGAACCGGCTAAATTCGCCTCCTCGCATATCTGCAATGACTTTATCGCGCGCAGACGAAAGTGCTCGACCCCAGTTCCACTTCCACCAAATCAGTTTCAACGAATACATATTGAGCGTTTCATCTTTAAGGAATGGCTTACCCCACTTAATCCAACGTTCATGGCTTAGAATATTTGCTTCTTTAGCCTCAAATTCCTTCTGAGCTGGCCCAACTTTGTTCTGCCATGCATCTTTCACGCTCTTTTGCTTCTTACGCAGATCCTCCACAGATGCATCAAATCGTTTTCCAAGATTGGAACGATAGTCTGCAACCTTCTGATCATACTTCTCGGCATTGAATTTATCGGGATAGCGACGATATTCCAGGTTTCTCTTCATAGCAGCCTGTTCATCAAGGAAACTCAAGGCTCTTCCTTTCAAGCGCTGCGCTTTGCTAACTTTGTAGTCAGTGAATTCTAAGTAAGATACTGGAAGCTGACCTAGCTTACTCTGCTTCTTAGAAATGTAGGAACCAATACGATTCATCGCTTCCGTAGCGCATTCAAATTTTTGAGCAGGCGTTGCGGCGGCATTAATCCGGGCATCCGCCTCATTAATCAGAGCAATGGCCCTCACTTTGGCCTCATTTAGCATGGCGTCGTAACCCAGAGATGATGAATAGCGCGTACCATCAGCTTTGCTATAAGTATAATGACTTCCTAGAGTAAACATTTCATGTTCATAGCCCTTCCATTGAGTCAATCGCAGTTCTCGCGTTCGATCTATCTGTTCAGCAAAATGTCGCAGATCCTGGGTTTTGAATTGATTCCAGTCACCGGCCGAGCGCTTACTTAGCCAAGCACCTGTTGCCCGCGAGAGTTCGGTACTTGTCAAAGCACTTAGGGTTGAGATCACCATGATGGTTAAACTGCCGCGCAGCTTGCTGAAAGAATCCCAATAATAGGCGGATACGCGATCTGCGAATTTAAAACTGATCACCACGCTGGGAATAGTCGTTAGAATATTTGCCACTAAGGCAATAGGAGTTATGACAATAAAACAAATGGTCTGTGCCGTCGCAACTAGTGCTGAACCTAAAAAGGTAATTCGGGAATGTGGGCGTAATACAAAATCTTTTTCGCTTGTCTGTGTGTATTGTTCTGCTCTGTTGACGTAAGGCCTGGCCCAAAGGTCATCTCGTAGAAACGGTTGCATCTAATCTCCTATTATAAAGCTAACCCCTTAAGGGGAAGCGGGTCTCCCCGAAGGGAGAACCCACCTCATCTCTCCACTTCCGGATGATGTACAGACTAAGTCTCCATCAACCAAAACAATGGTGTTTGAGTCCCTTAAGATTAATATGCTGGGGTAAAGATTGGTTAAAAGCTTGATGAGCTTACAATAAATTATTCAGTGGGGGGTTTTCGTTTGGTTTTCACCTGATCCTTACATTCAAAGATCTGAAAAACGACTTCGTCCACGGTAAGATCTGACGTGTCGACTGGAAAGGCATCCTTTGCCTGAATAAGAGGACTGACTGCTCTAGTAGAGTCATAGTTGTCGCGATCCGTAATTTCCTTAATGATTTGTTCAAGCGTGACATCCTGAACTTCCTGTGGGCGTTCACGCTTCAATTCGTCAAAGCGACGCTGAGCTCGTACCTCTAAGCGACCTTCCAAGAAGATCTTTAGGTCCGCGTCGGGAAAAACGACAGATCCCATGTCACGGCCTTCAAAGACGGCATTGACTCCAACGGCTAATTGACGTTGTATGGCGACTAATTTTTCTCGCACAGGGGCAAGGGCAGCGACGCGAGAGACTTGGCTAGTGACTGCTTGTGATCGAATTTCATGGGTGACATCCTCACCATTTACCATGTAGGCTTTATCGCCGCGGCGCATTTTGATGTTAATATCCAAGCGACCTAGAAATGCTTCCACAGCGGCAGGATCATTCGCATCAATGTTCTCTTTCATGAACTGATAGGTGAGTGCTCGATACATGGCACCGGTATCAAAATAAATAAAACCAAGGGATTCTGCAAGTCGCTTTGCAATGGTACTTTTGCCAGTCGCTACTGGGCCATCGATTGTGATAATCATGTTTTATCCCTTTCTATTAATTTTGCATCGCACTCAGATACAGAAAGATAATCGGCGCTGTAAAGATCATGGAATCCATAATGTCTAAGATTCCGCCTAATCCTGGCAAATGGCTGCTATCCTTCACCCCAGCATTTCGTTTAAGTAACGATTCCGCTAGATCGCCCATCTGAGCCGCACCTCCTATGAGAATGCCCATCAAAATACTGGAGATGAGACTTAATTGAATCGGGCTAGGAAAGCCTCCTGCCTGAGCAGCCATTTGTGTCACTACGACACTCGCTATCGTAGCAAAAATCACCCCACCTAAGGTTCCTTCAACGGTCTTTTTAGGACTAATTCGCGGCGCAAGTGGAGTCTTCCCGAAGGTCTTGCCAATGGCAAACCCGCCAATATCTGTCATTTTTGTCACTAAAACCAGATATAGCAACCACCAACGCCCATCATGCCCCGGTAACTTAAAGGGAAAATAGGTGACATAAAGAATAGATGCCAAAGGCATAACGATGTAGGCGATACCAAAGATAGTGATGGCAAGGTTAGGCAAAGGGTTATCCACATTTCCCGGCAACTGTAAGAGAAACGCTATCAATAGTAAAATTAGCAGTACTGCTCCGGGTAAATAGAGAAGATCGGGATTGAGGATATGGGTCCAACATGCCAAAAGGTACAGCCCTGCTCCCCAAATACCGGTACGTATCATAGGGCGATAGTTCATCGCCACAGACATCTGATAGTATTCCCAAAGGGCCATGCTCACAACAACACCCAAAACAGGAGTAAAAATCCATCCAAACAAAGGGGTATGGGCATAATATACGATCATTAAAAACATAATGATCGCTATTCCACCTACGAGAATGCGTTGTATCAGGCTATCTGATGGCGTCATAGTCCAAAACGCCTCTTCCGACGTTGGAATTCTAGGGTTGCTTCAAGCAGATGCTGGGCCCCAAAATCCGGCCACAGCACTTGAGGCATGTATAGCTCAGTATAGGATAGTTGCCAAAGGAGAAAGTTACTAATACGCAATTCGCCGCTTGTACGAATAAAGAGATCGGGATCTCCAAAAGGTGCGGTATCAAGATAGTTGCTGATTGTTTGTTCTTGGATAGCATCTGTAGCGAGATTCCCCGCCTTACAATCTTCCGCAATGCGCTTCACAGCGCGTCGCATTTCGTCCCTAGCGCCATAATTGATGGCCAAAACAAGAGTGAGGGTCGTCCCGTCTTTAGTTGCTTCCTTGGCGTCGGCGAGGAGATGCTGTATCTTTTCTGGAAAAGCGGACAAATCGCCAATGGTCTCTAGCCGCACCCCATTTTGCTTCATCTGATCACGGTACTGGATGATATTAGCGGCTAGCAGGTCCATCAAAAAGCCGACTTCTTGCTCGCTGCGCAGCCAATTTTCAGTAGAAAATGTGTATATTGTCAGAGTCTTTATGCCAAGTTCTGCAGAGGCTTCGACGACTTCCAAAACGACTTTAGATCCCTGACCATGTCCTGCAGTAGGATTCAGACTGGCTTGTGCCGCCCAACGACGATTGCCGTCTGGAATAATGGCAATATGTTGAGGAATATGCTGCTTATCTAAGCTATTTATTTGATCCAAGGTGAAGTGCTTAAGTCGTGCGATGGTCTCCTGAGAAGTCACGCCATCTCCTTATGTGCTGGGTGGTCAACTACAAATGTTTCCGATCGATCGGGACCAACAGATACGATACTGATGGGAGCTCCCATAGCTTTGGATAAAAACTGAATATAGTCCTGAGCTTGCTTTGGAAGCTGATTAAACTCTTTCGCCTGCCTTGTCGACACTTGCCAGCCAGGTAGCCGCTCGTAAATGGGTTTCACACGAACCAAATCATTGGTTGAAGCCGGAATAGTGTCGATGATCTTTCCGTCCAATTGGTAAGCCACGCATACTTTAATTTCTGAAAGAGTGTCTAGAATATCAAGTTTAGTCAACGCGATGCCATCGGCACCATTGATATCGACCGACCAACGTGCTAAAACGGCGTCAAACCATCCCATACGTCTATTTCGCCCAGTCGTTGTCCCCACTTCGCGGACAGAAGCATGATCAGCTGTGATCATATGTGCATCTTCTGTCGGAAAAGGTCCATTACCAACCCGCGTGCAATAGGCTTTCATCACAGCAATGGTGCGATCAAGATATTTCGGTGCTAAGCCAGCGCCCAGTAAAATACCCGCAGAACAGGTTGGAGAGGAGGTCACATAAGGATAGGTGCCGTAACTGGTATCTAATAGCGTGCCTTGGGCACCCTCTAGTAAAATGCCCTCACCACTTTTTTTGGCAACGATCAGGCGAGCTTCCACATCCGTAATATAGGGACCAAGCTGCTCAGCAAGGTTCTTGACCAACTCGCGCAAGGTCTCAAACGCAATCGCATCGGCCCCATAAACAGTGGTAAGCTCCACATTCTTAGCCTCAACAATATCGCGTAATCTTAGATTAAGACAATCTAGGTCCAACAACTCACCGACACGAATCCCAATGCGTGATGTGCGATCAGCGTAACATGGGCCAATACCTCGGCCCGTGGTTCCCACGGCTTTGAGGCCTTTACGGCATTCGATCAAAGTATCTAATGTCTTATGATAAGGCAGTACAAGGTGAGCACGCGCAGAAATCCACAACCTGCCACGCATCTCGATATCATTAAGTTGATCAATCTCTTCCAGAAGCTTTTGCCCATCAATGACTACGCCGGCACCCAAATAGCACTGCGCGTGCGGTTGCAAAATTCCCGATGGAATCAAATGAAACTTATACTCGCGCTGATCAATCACAATGGTATGACCGGCGTTAGCACCACCTTGAGCGCGTACAACATGAGCAACTTCAGCAGCGAGTAGATCTACAATCTTACCCTTGCCTTCGTCGCCCCACTGTCCACCAACCACTAAAGTACATGCCATGCCAAAATCCTAGGAAAAACACCAAAGTCAGTTAGTGTACCCGTAAGGCCCTTTGGTGACAAGAGCTCAGTTCTTGTAACTTCCTAATTTTAGGCGAGTATGGCATGCTCTTGAGTCCCAGCACCATCTGCATCCATTCGTGCTAATTAAGGATAAAATTAGGAGATTTTCGACCATGTCACCATTTTCCAAAAAATTAGTTGCCGTGATGAATGAAAGCGTTGAACCTGGAGTGTTAATGAATGCTCTAGCACATATGTGCATTGGTTTTGGCGCGCATTTGGGAAGCAAAGCACTTAATTTGATGGATTATGTCGATGCAAACGAAAATGCCCATCCGAACATCTCAAAAATGCCCTTTATTATATTGAAGGCCAACTCCAACAAGCTGCGTAACTTACGCATTGCCGCAAAAGAACACGAAATCGAATGCTCCGTCTTTACCGACACCATGACCGTAGGCACCTGGGAAGAGCAGGCTGAGCGCACAAAAAATACACAAGAAGCCGACCTAAAGTATTATGGCGTGGTCCTGTTTGGTGAGTGGGACAAGGTCTCCGAAATCACCCGCAAATTCTCGCTTTTGCGCTAAAAAAACGCGTTCTTTATAGCCTTGCCCCAGGAAAGAGACATAAGGGACGAGGGACAAAAGGGACAAAAAGGACCTAAGTGACTTCGGAAAAAAGGGACATTATAGTTGCCCCCATTGTCTAGACAATGGGGGCAACTATAAGCAATCAGGGTCTTAGGTCCTTTTCGTCCCTTTGGTCCCTTGTCCCTTATTTCCCTTTCGAAGGGCCTATCGGGCCTTCGTTTCATGCGGGGCTACCCACTTCTATCGCTGCCGCGATAAATTCGGACACTGGCCACTTCCTAATTTTAGGTGATTGTGGCATGCTATTGGATCCAAAATGAATTTTTGAGGTCAAATGTCTAACACCATCGCCATCGTCTTTGACTTCGATGACACGCTAGCCTTTGACAGCACTACCAGCTTTTTAAAAAGCCTAGGACTAGATACCACTCACTTTTGGAAATCTGAAGTACAAAAGCTCATTGAAGACGACTGGGATCCCGTTCCTGCTTACCTTTACAGCATGATTCGACTATCCAAGTCTGGTCAAATCCCTCCAATAACAGAAGAAGCTATGGCTGCTTGGGGACGCTCCCTAAGCTATTATGCCGGTGTTGAAACAATTTTTGACCGATTAACTTCACATGCTAAGAAAGTGGGTCCCTCTCTAAAATTGGAATTTTACCTCATTAGCAGTGGCATTGGAGCCATCCTACGACACACTAGCATCGCTACCCGCTTCGAAGATATCTGGGCTTGCGACTTCTCTTACGACGCCAGAGGCTCCATTGACTATCCCAAGCGAATCGTCAGCTTCACAGACAAAACCCGCTATATCTTCCATATTTCTAAAGGTCTCTATGGAGAGCGTTTTCGCGGACGTCCGTTCGATGTAAACCGTAAAGTGGAACCTAGTGCGCTACGGGTTCCTGTGAATCAGATGATCTTTGTAGGCGATGGTTACACAGATATTCCATGCTTCTCGCTGGTGCGTAAAGGTGGTGGTATTGCCATAGGCGTTTACGATGGTCAAAATACTGAGAAATGGGACCACGCTTGGCGCTTCATCGAGCAGGAACGTGTGTCAAATCTCGTTCCAGCCGATTATTCGGAGAAATCAGCCCTATCCAACTCTTTAACGATGGCCGTGGAAAGCATTGCAAGGCGAATCGAACTGAATCGGCTTGTCTATCAAGGTTAGCCGATAAGCTTTGAGAAGTCGCAACGAATGCCTTCGCGCAACAAGCCATCCCATTCCTGCTCAAAGAAATCACGCAGCTGCGGAGAATCTAATAGATTCACCACCACTGCTGGCGCGTCCAATTTTCTCTGGCGATGCATTTCAAATAGTGAAAAAACGACAACCTCGTTATCAAACCGATGACAAGGGTAATTCAACAGTCTGGGCAATAGAAAAAACTCCAGCGCACCTTTGGGTCCTTCAATCGATTCTAAGATCTCATTCAGCTTCTTCTGTGTCGCACGAATATTAACAAAAATTTCTGCTTCAGAAAACTCGGAAAACATCTTGCGAATTTCACGTAAAATCAGCGGGTTTCGCGGATCAGACATAATCAATCGCAGCTTAGTGCCCGGACGAGATAGAAATGCTTTAATCTCTTCCCTATGCGCGTCCACCCATGCTGGACAATAGTAGACTATCAAATCGACTGTCTTTTCGGCATAAGAGAGCAATGAACGCCAGTTCACGTTTCGGGCACCATCATAAAAATTTAATGGCTGAGAACTGTCGCCTGATTGCTGCTGCGCTGCATAAATGAGTGGTGATCGGATTGCCGAAGTCATACGTTTGCTCACTATTGAAGTTTATTCGACGCGACTATAGCAAGGGAACGGGGTCTCTAGCAAGTTCCTTACGTGCGTCTTCGGCAAGATCGTTACATTTCTGTTCGAATGTTGTGGCGTCCAATGTGGAGGTAACATATTGCTTAGCTCCATGGAATTCCAAACAAAAACACTCGATGCGGTGTGGATGAAGAGCCTTTTCCACATTTTCCAAATTGCGACGCGTGTCATCCACAAAAACAATTCGAGAGGGCTTCCATCCTGATATCTCAAAAAATGAAAGCAGGACATGACCTTTGTCCACACTTACACCATTTCCAAATAGAATGCCCTTGAAATAAGAGGGATGGCGGCCACGCACTTGTGGTAAAGTGTGAAAAAAACAATCTTTACACGGAAAGGAACCTGAAAAATCGATACCTAGAGCCTTTAACCCTTCATAACGATAAACGTCCATGCTGCCCCAAAGGCTGGTGAGGGCAATAGGACGTAATCCCTTTGTAGTTAGATCACGAATGAGTTGCGGCGACTGATTGTCTAACAAAAGGGGTGGATGATTGCGCACAATGAGGTTTAAGAAGGCATCTTGCTCATCTGGCGAAAGTTGTCCGTAGATGCGTTTAAAAATATCCTTATGCTGCTTCATATTGGGAAATTGAAAGGCCGGCTCTGAAGACACCAACAACACGTAATCGATATCAAAAATCGCCAGCGTATCAGCTGGCAGACCATCGATAAACACCCTTACCTCATCCATAGAATGAACTTCAGTAATGGAACTCGATAGAGGTGAGCTTACCATAGATACCATCGCTATAAAAAACGTTAAAATCGCACGCATCTTACTCGTCTAAGTTACTCACTATCAAAAAATGATGTAATAACCTTAACTTAGAAATAACTAAAATAAAAATTAAATCTTTCGCGCAACAATCATCATATGTGAACTGAGCTGATTGTCGACTAAATACTTCTGAAAACCTTGTTTCTGGGTGCTGTCTGCATAGGCGATAAATGCTTTAAAAAATGGGTCTGTGATAGATTCCGGGTTATTTTCTAGAATATCTACATCAAGTTTACCAGGTGTACTTGTTGAACAAACATCAAATCCCACTTTAGTTAGGAGTTGTGTAATAGATCGGGGATTAAAAAAATTCAAATGATGTGGAGGAAATACCGCTTTGGAGTTTTTACCAAGAACTCGAATATCTAACCCAATTCCGCTTAACGTGGTTAAAATTAGGATTCCTGAAGGCGGCAACAATTGATAGCATCTTTGTAAGAAGGCATATGGATCATGCAAGTGCTCAAATAGCTCAAAGCTAACAAAGCACCCTACACCATCAGGAAGAGTGGTAAGGTCCACATCTTCAAGAAATTTCTGGATAACCGTTAGCCCCTTCCGGGCACATTCCGCTGAAAGGCTCGCAGACGGTTCGATCACAAATACCGGCGTGCTAGAGATCTTGCTAAACTCTTCGGCAAACACACCATAGCCACCTCCGATATCGCATAACCAATCTGCCTGTGCGCAGTACGTGCGCAATAGTTCTTGAATTTGCTGCGCCTTAGGTTTCCAGAGCTTTTCCCTTCTGGCTTCTTCAGTTTGCTTGTAAAAATGTGTCGCCCAAAAGCGCGTGGACGACGCCTCGGTATAATAACGGTCAAAAGACTCTCTATGTGGTCTGGGGGACACATAAAAAGTGAGGCATTCGGAACACTCATCGTACTCAAATAGATGTTTTTCAAAAAGAGGACTGCCTTCACACCCACACGCTGGGCATGGAATTCTTTCTCGCTCACAGTCTGCAAAATACGTCTTTGCATCATCCGCAGCTAGACGCAAATATTCATCAAAAAGCTCTTTTGGTCGGATATCATGTTCCTTCATAATTTAACCTTTGTAAGCAGCGGTTGTAGCAACGTGGTAATTATTTGGCAACAGGTCTCCTGGTGCTCTTGCTTTCGCCTGTGGTGAAACTCCTAAAAATCAACACAATGCTTTGCACTAAGTGCGTATAAACCGTTTTTTCTCTAGCAAGTGCGGCAGATAAACGCTATACACGCAAAATATGGGATATCCAAAAGTTGTTATTATTGGTGGAGGTTTTGGAGGACTAAACGTCGCTCTTCGCCTCAAAAATCGCAAAGTTGACATTCAGCTGGTCGACAAGGTCAATCATCATCTTTTTCAACCTCTTCTTTATCAAGTAGCTACTGCTGCCCTCTCGCCTCGAGACATTGCTATACCTATCCGGGAAATTCTCAAAAGGCAGACTAATACTACTGTCATGATGAACGAAGTGATTTCCATCAACAAACATGCCCAAACGATCACACTGGCAAACGGCACGATTCTACCTTTTGACTATCTGATCGTTAGTGTGGGCACTCGGCACTCCTATTTTGGAAAAGAGCGTTGGGAAAAGCATGCTCCGGGTCTTAAGACACTCCCGGATGCTCTGCGGATCCGCACAAAGATCCTACTCACCTTCGAGCAGGCGGAAATGTGCAATAGGGTGTCAGATTCCGAAGCACTTTTAAACTTTGTGGTCGTGGGCGGAGGGCCTACAGGTGTCGAGCTAGCGGGTGCTATTGCCGAAATTGCGCATACAACGATGGTCGAGAACTTCCGCAAAATTGATCCCTCAAAAACACAAATCTATCTGGTGGAAGCTGCACCCCATATTTTGCCAAGCTATCCCGAGGATTTGAGCAGAAAAGCTCAGACAACCTTAGAGCACATGGGCGTACGCGTTCTAACCAACACCAAAGTAGTCGATATCACCGAAGATAAAGTTGAACTGGATCATGGAGTGATACACAGCCGCAATGTGCTGTGGGCTGCTGGTAACCAAGCACCAGCTCTCTTACAGACGTTAGATACTCCCTTAGACAGGCAAGGCAGGGCCATTATTGAAAAGGACCTGACAATCCCTCATCACCCTAATATTTTTGTGATTGGCGATGCTTCTAGGCTCGATGATGACAAGTGTGAAGCTCTTCCTGGTGTGGCTCCAGTGGCGATTCAGCAGGCAAGCTATGTTGCTAAAGTGATTGGCAAGCATATTCCAAAAGATAAGCGCAATCCTTTTCGTTACTTTGACAAGGGTTCCATGGCTACAATTGGCAAGGCAAAAGCTATTGTCGCAATGGGTAAATGGCATTTTTCGGGCTTAATAGCTTGGCTTGTATGGTGCTTTATTCACGTGGTATATCTCATCGATTTTCGCAATCGTGCGCTTGTGATGTTGCAATGGTCTTGGTGGTATCTGACTGGTCAACGTAGCTCTAGATTAATCTACAATAGTGTGGATCAAGCTACGCAAACGATGCCAACACGCGCAGCAAACGACCTAGTATCTCCGGCATCTGCTGAACCGCATCGTAAGAATTCAAGCGACGTAACGCCTCGTGATGAGTCGTGAGTCTGTTTTGTTTATAGAACAATTCTTGATAGTAGGCATTTGTGTCTGCTTCTACTTCTAAGCCATATGCCTTAGAGTAGCTTGTCAAGACCATATGATCAAAATCAAAAGGCGCTGACAAATAGATACCAGCACTTTCAAGCTGCGCAATCCAAATATCCATGCCTTCTACAGGATCATCCCAATGGGGAAGGGTACCCACGATCTCATCCGTCAAACCACCCAATGTTACATCCATAGACAATAGTCGCCTGAGGAGAAACTTGACGCGATGCCATCCGCCTTCCTTGTTTCCTAGCTCAAGGTCCATCAAGGTAAAATTGGGCATTCCCATGCGCTTTAAGAAGATCCATACATCACTGAACGAGCAGGCAGATTCTAGCGGCCAAATGTACACACGACGCTTAAGACTTCCAAACAGTTGCAACAAGTGCGTGAGAACTATCTTTTCGGCTTGGCTTTGCACGATCAAGACTACTTTAGCCGATTGAAAGCCTGCGCTGCCTGTCATCCGTTCAGCAACGTCTTGGGAAAGGCCTAAACCTAACAAAATTTGAGGAGTGAGTCTTTCAAGCTGCGGTGGTGGTGGCGGAGGTGCTTTTGGGGACGGTTCTACGCCGCTAGATAGAACTTCTTTATCGCGATCCTCAGATTTGATCTTCTCTCTTTCACGTGCCACTTTACGCTCAAGAGGCTCCTCGTCTTCGATTTTTTCTTTTTCTTTTGGACGATCAACCGCGTGTGGTGGTAGTTGCTTCTCAATTTGCGTTTCGCGTGAGTCGGGCACCACAACCAGGGGCTGGCGCGGCACATCTGGCTTTAGCTTTTCTGGATTACAGCGTTCTGAAAATGCCTGTGCAATACGTTCCTTGAGTTCTGGTTTGGTCAGATTCGAACCCGTTTCCGAAAATTGAGGCGTTTCTTTGGAGATGGCCTCGGATTCTCTGGCTTTTGGAGTAGGAGTTGTCGAGTTCTGGGGGGTCTCTGAAGCCTGTGATTTTTGCACAGGAGCAATGGATGTCTTGTCTACGGTGAATTCTTTTGGTGTAGAAACAACGGCATGTGCCTTCTCGCGAGTAACTGTGCGTTGTGTGGCTTGCGCCGGGTTAAGTCCTTTCACCATACGCTTGACAGATTTAGTTAAAATCGTCTGTGCCATTGCAAGCCAAGCACCCGCTTGCGGATTCCCGGACGCCATAGAGGGATTTTGTCCCTGTTGCTGAGGAGGCAAAGCCTCAACGGGCGAAATTGGCTGTACGGGCGAAATATCCACGAGAAAAAGCTCCAAGTTTAGGCACTAATTATACATTAAAATAATTATATTGACAATAAAAATTGCGATATTAGGTAATGCTTTTAATGAGCGAGGTGGACAAAGTGACACGTGCTGTCCTTTTCGTCCTTCCTAGTGAAAGCTTGCGGCAAGTGTGCTAACACGCTATACTGCTTCCAAAATCAAAACCCTAAACGGAGATTATTTCATGAGCGCACCAAGCATTGATCTAGTTTGGATCACTGTAGCTGATTTCAAACAGGCAATTAAGTTTTATACTGAAGTTGTCGGCTTAAGTCTTCTCCAAGTTCACGAAAATGAGCACATGGGATGGGCAGAGCTAGGCAGCGCCAACGGCGGTGCTATGCTAGGTATCGCTCGTTCGAATAAACAAGATTCGATCGCTCCTGGCGGCAATGCATGTATCACTTTAACCGTACCAAATATCCAAAATGCAGTGACCGATATCCAGAAAAAGGGTGCTAAGCTCATCGGGAATATCCAAGAAGTCCCTGGACACGTCAAACTTCAGCTTTTTGTAGATCCAGATGGCAACTTCTGTCAGCTAGTAGAACCTATTGATTTGGAACACAAAGACTACAAAGAACACAAATGCGATCATTGCTAAGACCCTGATTGCTACCCAATGCTGTCAACTTAAAGAAATTCATACAACTCTTCG